>JBDTCU010000139.1:0-6603 GCA_039923415.1 Vulcanimicrobiaceae bacterium | reverse complement strand
TCTGGGTGGCGGCTTCGCCGCTTTTTCTGTGGATTATTTACCGGATGGAAGGGCGCAGATGACCCCGGCGGCGGTTTCGCTCGGCATCGTGGCAATTATCGTGCTTGGGACCATCGCATTTGCGCTGAGCACGGTTCGGCATATTAAAATGGATTCACAGCAGTTTATGGTCGGCGGCCGTTCGTTCGGTTCGCTGCTGCTGTGGATTTTGCTGGCCGGCGAGGTCTATACCAGTTTCACGTTTCTCGGGGCGGCCGGGTGGGCGTACGGAAAAGGAGCGCCGGCATTTTACATTCTCGCCTACGGAACGTGCGCCTACGTTCTTTCGTATTTCTATCTGCCGCCGATCTGGCGGATCGCTAAAGAACGCGGCCTGCTCACCTCGCCGGATTTTTTTGTCGATCGCTTCGGCAGCAAGACGCTTGGGGTGGGCGTCGCGGTGCTCCAGTTTTTTTTGATCGTTCCCTACGTTACGCTGCAGCTCACCGGACTTCAGATTATTCTTTCGATCGCCGGCTACAGTACCTACACCGCTACGTTCGCGGTTGCAATAGCTTTCGTGCTGATCGCATTCTTCGTCTTTACAGCGGGTTTGCGCGGGACAGCTTGGGCGAGCGTTATCAAAGACTCGCTGGTCTTAGGAGCGGTGATTTTCGCCGGGATATTCTTGCCGATTCACTTCTTTGGATCGCCGGCCGTCATGGTCGGCAAGGTGCTGGCCGCGAAGCCGGATTGGCTGACCTTGAGCCTGGGCGGCAGCGTTCACGGCGAGATATGGTATATCTCTACGGTTCTGCTTACCGCAATCGGCTTCTATATGGGACCGCATTCGATTGCCGCGGTATACTCGGCCAAGAACGAAAACGCGCTGCGACGCAACGCAATCTTCCTACCGGTCTATCAATTGGTTTTGCTCTTGGTCTTCTTCGCGGGCTTCGCGGCGCTGCTCATTATCCCGGGACTCAAAGGGCAGGCCGCCGATCAATCATTTATGCTGGTCGTCCAGCGCTACTATCCGCCCTGGGTCCTCGGATTGATCGCCGGCGCGGGCTGCTTAGCAGCTCTGGTTCCGGCATCTGCACAGTTGCTCGGAGCAGCTAGCGTGCTCTCTAAGAATGTGCTCGGCGATCTGTTCGGCATCGCTACAGAGGATCGCGCGCGCACGCTGGCTACCCGCCTTTTGGTGCTGGTTATTGCCGCGCTAGCGCTCGCGCTCTGGCTCGTCGCTAAAGCCACCCTGGTCGATTTGCTGCTCCTGTACTACAACGGCATCACCCAGTTCATGCCGGGATTCGTGTTCGCGCTGGTTTGGCGTCGCGTGAACGCTTGGGGAGTAGGGATCGGCATCGCAGCGGGCATGGTTGCAGCAGCCTATCTGGCCAATCACGATACCAATTTTTACGGCATCAATCCTGGCTTTTTGGCGCTGATTGCGAACGTGGCGCTATGCGTTGGAATTACGCTGCTGACTCCGAGCAGAGAAAAACCCGCCGCAGGTGCAACGGCCCAAGGGCGCTATCGGTAGCTGGGTTTACTGGCGAAACAATCGCGACAATAGACCGGCTTGTCACCGCGGGGCTGAAACGGAACTTCGGCGACTCCGCCGCACTGACTGCATGTGGCTTGGAACATTTCTCGCGGGCGACCGGGGCCGCCGGCTCCATTCCCGTTGCTCCCGGAGGTGCGCATTTGTTTGCGCGCTTGTCGACAATCGGGGCAACGGTTCGGTTTGTTCTGAAAGCCCTTACTGGCATAAAATTGCTGCTCGCCGCCGGTAAATGCGAACTCTCGCCCGCAATCCACACAGTTTAGCTTCTCATCTACGTACACTAACAGAACTCCTTATTTACGTTTCGATCTTGGCAACGTTAAGTCGGCCGCCGACGATGAATGAGGGTCATAAATATCTCGCCGAACATATAGAGCGGACCGACCAACAAATAGACCATGTTCGTGAGAAATTTCGGTTTATTGCCTTCGTAGCGGTGACCGATGAGTTGGAAGCCCCATCCGAGAATGAAGGCCGCCACGTTAGCCTCCCACGACAAACGGATTCCGATCAAATACAGCATCAGAAAGATCAATGCCGAGAGGAGGGCGCCGCGAGGATCGATCGCGGCATAATAGATCAGGACGGCGATGGCGGCCAGGACCGCCAAATCAACCGGACCTAGGCGCACCAGCGCCAAGAGTCCTAAAATCCCGAGCACGATAAGCGGGATCCCAATCGCATGACAAAGGCGATTGCGGCTGTCCTTATGGTAGGAGCCGTATTCGCCGTAGAGCTGTTCCCTGGTCATCGTGATGCGACTTTTGCTACATTCCGCCCGCATCTCCTGCGGCCGGGCACCCGCCCAATCCGACCGGGGGCGGGTCGAGGCTGAGCCGAAATGACCCCCATGAACGCAACGCTCGAGGTCCCCGAAAAACTCGCCCAAGACGTCATCACCGTACGGCGCGACCTGCACAGGCACCCGGAACTCGGCTTTGAAGAGCGGCGTACTGCCGCCCTGATCGCCGGACGGTTAGAACGACTGGGATTCGAGGTGCACACCGGAATCGCGGCTACCGGTGTCGTCGGTGTGATGCGCGGAACCAAACCCGGCCGCACCATCATGCTCCGGGCAGACATGGATGCGCTTCCAGTCACCGAGGAAAACACCCACGACTTTGTTTCGACCATCGGCGGGAAAATGCACGCCTGCGGACATGACGGGCACGTCGCTATATTGTTAGGCGCAGCACAACTTATCGCCGACCATAAAACCGCGATCGACGGAACTGTTTGCCTGGTCTTTCAGCCCGCCGAAGAGGGTCGCGGCGGCGCGCTGAAGATGTGCGACGAGGGCTTGATCGAGCGTTTCGGTATCGAGCGCGCCTACGGCTTGCACCTCTCAACCAAATATCCAACCGGGTCGCTGGGATTTCGTGACGGGCCGTTCTATGCATCCAGCGATTCGATTGAAATCGAAGTCCTCGGCCGCGGCGGCCACGGCTCGGCGCCACACGATGCAGTCGATCCGATTTATACTGCCGCGAACTTCGTCACCTCGGTGCAGCAGGTCGTTTCACGTCAAATCGATCCGCTGGAACCGGCCGTCGTCACCATCGGCGCATTCAACGGCGGAACGATTCATAACGTGATTCCACGCACCGTCAAAATGCTCGGCACGGTACGCGCATTCGATGACGATGTGCGAAAGGCGATGCCGGAACGGATCGAGCGGATCCTCAAATCGTGCTGCGAGGGCAGCGGAGCGAAGTACGTCTTCGAGTACCTGTGGCGCTATCCGGTCACCGTCAACGATCGTGCGCAGAATCACTACGCGCGTACGCTTGCGGGTTCGATCGTTGACGATAGCCGGGTTTTCGAGGCCGCTCGACTGATGGGTGCGGAAGATTTTTCTTTTTATGCGCAGCGCGTCCCGGCGTGCTTCTACACACTCGGCGCTCACGGCGACGCGAGTACCGGCGTTCCCCATCACAGCAGCACCTTCGACATCGACGAGGCCGCGCTGGCAACCGGCGTAAGGATGATGGCTGCGCTGGCTTTCGACGCTCCACGCAACGCGCCATAATGCCCGTTCCGACGATTCCCGAGCAGATTTCGCCCGTGCGGCTTGGGGATTATCTAGAAGTGATGACCCGTGCAGTCTTTCAGGCCGGCTTGAGCTGGCAGATGATTGCCGAACGCTGGGACGCTTTTCGCGAGGGCTTCTGCGGCTTCGATGTCGACCGGGTAGCGACGTTCGATGAAGGCGACATCGATCGCTTAATGACGATGGACGGAATCTTGCACAGCTCGCGGAAGATTCGGGCAACTGTGAAGAACGCTCAGGTCATGCTCGAACTGGACCGCCGTCCCGGTGGATTTGCGGCGTATTTACGCAGCTTTCCAGGTTACACAGCGTTTGCAACCGACTTTCGGCGCCGCTTTAAATTCATGGGCGAGATGAACGTCTGGTACTTTTTATTCTGCGTAAGCGAACCGGTTCCCAAGTTCGAATCCTGGGTCAAGACGATCTCGGGCGATCACCCCCGCATGCGCGAGATGGTGGAACAGGCTCGCAAGCGTCCGTGTTAGGGTTTTGACGAGGGCGACGGACTTGGCTGCGGACCGTTGCCGCGCAGGATGTAGAGTCCCAGCGCGGGTGCGTAGTTGATGACCGGCGGCCGCACGCCATCGTAGCCGAGCGTTTGGATCTCTGACTGCGATCCTGCCGAAACGCGCGAGCAATAGAATAGCGCCGGCACCGATCCGATATCCGTAGCAGTAATGTCGTACCAAGTTCCCGACTTCGCCGCATGTGCGTTGATTGTGAAATCGGGAGCGGCTGCATTGGCGCTAAAGTGCGACGTCAGTTCAGCTAAGAGTTTGGTTGCCGACGTTTTCAACTCGGCAGTACACTGTGGGCCGGGTTTCACTTGGAAAGGATCGACCGGAGGCGCGGTTGGCAGTCTGTAGAGACGGAAGCTCTCTTGTCCGGCTTGCGGCTTGGGCGGCACGATGTACAAGCCCACCGCCGGCATGAAGCTGAACTGGGGGCGAAAGAATATCGAATTTTGCGGCTGATAAAGATTCCGCTTTGCGGCTTGATCGGCGGGGGCGCTATGCAGCACGACGCAGGGGAACACCGTGCGCATATCCTTAAACTGTTTGACTTCGATCGAAAGTGCGTAGGTTGTCTTGAGATTGTGGTAGGCCACGCTGTAAAGCGGAGTGGTCGGCGCTCCGGCGACGCGATCCGGATATCCTGACGCCGTTCTTGCGGCTTCAATGTTCGCAACATAGGCTTTGATCGGGTCGAGCATGGCCGCGGCCGCAATCGCGCCGTCTTTGGAGCACTCGGCGCTCTGAACGACGTCCAGCGGGGCTGGCGGCGGCGTATCGGGCAGCGGAGTCAAGGCGAATCGGCGCGGACCCCTGCCGCCGGCTCCGGGCGGTCCGCCTCCATCCGGTGCGCCTCTATATCGAATGTTCTGCGGCGCTATACCCGAAGCGCCTGCATTTTGGGTGCGGGCACCGGGGCCAAAGCCGATCGAATAGGTCACCGAGTATTGGCGCGGCGCCAAGGGTCTGGCAATCGTCAGCACTTGGGTTCCGGCTTGGGTCGTATACGGCACCGCGTTGGCGTTGCTTGCGAATGTTCCGCCAAACGCATTGAAAACGTTGTTCGCCGCAAACGTCAGCGTGCCGCGCTGCAATCCTGCACTCACACCAGCATCCACGGTGGTGAAAGCCGGCAGGTTCTGCGGGTTATTCGCCGAGGTGTACTGGGCGGTCATCAGATATTCGAGGACCGACCTTGGCGCTTTGTAGTCGAGTGTCAGTCCGGCGCGATGCAGCGGGACGTTCGGCAGTTGGTTGCCGGAGAGGGCAATCGAATATGGATTGTCGATCCGCAGATCGGAGCTTATCGCCTTAGATACCAAGATATTGTAAAACGGCTGCGCGACCACATTTCCAAAGGTGAAATAGCCCGAAGCTTGCACACCTTCATAGACCCGACGAACATTCCCGATCGGCGTTGAGAAATACACATTTTGCGGACCGAAGGCGGCACTCGGAACGTTGCAGCCGCCGGCCGAATCAAACGCGGTTTGAACCAGGCCGAAATAGCCCGGGGGGAATATTCCGTACGGCAGCAGCGCCGTGCCGTTCACCTCGGTCGGCAAGACGGTGTCATTCTGCACTTGCTGATACAGCGATGTGCTGATCAGCCCGGCTTTGAATGTGTGGGTGTAGCTGAGCCGCGCCGAGGTAGATGAACTCGCGCCGGGCTGGTCGCCGGGCGCGCTGCCGTACGCGACATCACCATTGCAGTCAAAGCGCAGCGATGCCGGATCGCTAAGCAGGCCGACCCGGCCGGCGTGCGCGGCGACGCCGCCGATGTTATACGAGGCCGAGTAGGAATCTTTGCCGGTCGGCGACCAGTTCGCGTTCACTCCGGCCAGGAGTGACCCGGCCGCGTTGCTCGCATGGCTGACGCCGATCGAGGTGTTCAGCCGCAGTTGGGCGCTCGAACGTATCGCGTCGTTGAGACTGAGCGAACTGTAGCTCGAGGCGGCGCCGGCCGCGGCATACGGCCGCGCCGATTCGATCAGCGGGGTGTTAACGCTCGAACTCGAGGTGGAGTACGCACTGATTGAGATGGTGTGCCGATCGCGAGCCGGCAAGGTCGCGTTCAGCGTAAAACCGCTGTTCTTACTTAGGGAAGACGAGCCGGTCGGCTGGGCAACGCCTGCGACAAATCGATCGAGCAGATCGTGCGTCGAAGTGCTGCGCGACCCAAAAATCGTGGCCTGCACCGACGTATCACCGACAAGCGCCGTATCGACCAGCGAGTAGAGCTGGTACTTTCCGTCATTGGTGTTACCAGGTCCATATCCACACGGGAGCGGCCCCGTAAATTGCAGGCAGACAACAGCAGTCGCGCGATCGGATGAGAGATACGTGCCGGTGAGCACCTGCGATTGACCTATGGCATAGCGAAGTTTCAGCAAGTCACCGTTGTTTGTGCTTTCGCCGTCATGCGAATAGTTCAGACCACTCGTATCGGCAAAGACTTCTCCGTCAATCAAACTTGGAGAGGAGCGATAGGT
>JBDTCU010000138.1:0-8694 GCA_039923415.1 Vulcanimicrobiaceae bacterium | reverse complement strand
GCTCTTCTTTAACCCGATCGCGCCGATCGTCCCGCTGGTCGCCCAGGTCATCGCCTGGATCAACATCCCGTTGCACAATTTGGGTTGGAGCCTAGTTGCTTTTGCGGCGCTGGTTCGGATCGTGTTCTGGCCGCTCAACAACATTCAATTTAAGAGCATGATCGGCATGCAGAAGGTCGCGCCCGAACTCAAGGCGCTTCAGGCTAAGTATAAGGAGAATCCCCAGCAGCTTCAGGCCGAATCGATGGCGCTCTACAAGCGCCACAAGGTGAACCCGTTTGCCGGCTGTCTGCCGCTGATCGTGCAGATGCCGATCCTGTTCAGCGTTTTTTACGCTGTCAACAACCCCACGTACCGGCATCTCTATGTCGGCGCTCACTGGGCCTGGGTCGGGTCAGCGGCGGCCTTTGCCACTCAGCATCTTCAAGTGCTGGGCATTCCGGTGTTGGCCACCAGTCTCGGTGTTCCCGACGTGATTCTGCTGGTGCTCTACATCGGCTCGATGTATTTCAGCATGCGCTACAGCAGCATGCCGGCGACCGATCCGCAACAGGCTCAAACCCAAAAGATGATGGCGTTGATCTCGCCGGTCATGTTTGCATTCATCGGCTTCCGCGCCAAATGGCCTTCGGCGATGATTCTCTACTGGCTGGCTTACAACGTGTTCACGATGGCCCAAACCTTCTATCTGCTGCGCAAGTATCACCAGCCGCTTTCGGCGATCGACTCCGAACATTCGATAACCGAGGACGTCGTGCCGGCCGCGCTCAAACCTAGCCGCAACGGCAACCCTTCGGCCGGTGCCGCTGCGGGTTCCACCACGTCCACTCGCAAACGCAGCAAGCGTTCGAAAAGATAAGGCACGAGCAGTATGAACGACGATTTTACCGCAGACGATCAGCAGCCCGAGGAGATTCGCGATCGCGAGATTCCGGGGCGGACCCCTCGGGCGCGACATCCGCGTCGCGAAGCAGCGCCGCGTTCGTTCGAGGGTGAGCCGCGAAAGAAAGTCGAGATGCCGGATTCCGCCAAACCGGCGCGCGCGTTACTCGCGGAGATTCTCGGCAAAATGGGCATGTCGCACGTCGAGGTCGAGTACATCCCGCGCAGCGAAGGCGAGTACTTCGAGATCACCGGGCCGGATCTGGCGATGTTGATCGGTCGTCACGGGAACACACTGGAAGCGCTGAACTTACTGTTCAATAACATTCTAAATGTCGGCGTGCGCAGCAATCGTCAATATTTCACGATTGATGCCGAAGGCTACCGCGCGCGCCGCGCCGATCAACTGAAAAATCTGGCACTCAGTACGCTCGAGCGCTGCATTCGCGAGAAGAAACCGGTGCGGCTCGAACCGATGTTGCCGTCCGAGCGAAAGATCGTGCACATGGCCTTGACCGGCAATCAGTATGTACGTACCGAATCGGAGGGCGTCGAGCCCGAACGCTGCCTGGTCGTATTTCCGATTTAGATACAATCGCGGCAATTGCGACGCCGCCCGGTAAGGGTGCGATTGCCGTTATTCGCGTGAGCGGTCCAATGGCGCCTTCGCTGGCGCGGCGGTTGTTTGCGGGCAAGCAGCCACTCGAACCGCGGCGCGCATCCTACGGCGCGATTCTCGACGAACGCGGGACTCTGGTCGATCGCGGAGTTGCGCTGCTCGCGGTCGCACCGAAGAGTTACACGGGTGAAGATACCTTAGAATTGCAGGTCCATGGATCGCCCGTCGTAGCGCGGGAAGTGTTGCGCGTGCTGCTGGTCTGCGGCGCGCGATACGCGCAACCCGGGGAGTTTACACGCCGCGCCTTTCTCAATGGAAAACTCGATCTGCACGCCGCCGGTGCGGTTGCCGATCTCATCGACGCGGAGTCCCGTTCGGCGGCGCGGGCAGCGATTGCAAATCTAGGCGGCGGCCTTACAAATGAAGTCCGCCGACTGCGCGCGCTCCTCGCGGCTCTGCTCGAAGAGTTGGCTGGCAGCATCGATTTTCCCGATGAGGTTCCCGAACCGAGTCGCTCGGAGGTACGTTCGCGGCTCGATGCGATTGCGGCCGCGCTCGAGATCCTACGCCGCGGTGGTGAGGTCGGACGATTGGTTCGCGAAGGCATCGGCGTCGCGATCGTGGGGCCTCCGAACGCCGGGAAGTCGTCGCTGTTGAATGCCTTGCTTGGTGAGGAACGCGCACTGGTCTCGGAGATCGCCGGCACGACCCGTGATACGATCGAAGAGTCGATCCTTATCGACGGCGTTCAAGTACGGCTGATCGATACTGCCGGCATTCGAGAACATGCCGATCGCCTGGAATCGGCTGGGATCGCACGCACCCAGGCTGCCTTGGCCGGCGCGCGGATAGCCGTGCTGGTGATTGACGGTTCGCAACCGCTTTCGCCTGAGGTCCTCGATCTGCTAATCGCGACGAAAGATCGGGCGCGAATCGTGTTTTTCAACAAGGCCGACATCGGGAATCGCGGCGCGCTCCAAGCCGTGCTTGACGGGGCGATCTGCGGAACCGTGCGCGAACACGCGACGCTGGCGGCGCTGCGCGCCGCGATCGCTCAGGTCGGTTGGCAAGGTGAAACGCCCGATCTCGAACGTCCGCACCTTGCCTGCCTTCGGGAGATCGATGCCGTGAATCAAGCGCTCGAAGCGCTCGATCATGCGCGTGGTACACTACAAGCAGAAGTCCCAACCGACTTCGTCGTCGGTGATCTGCAAAGGGTGTTTTCGCTGCTCGGTCATTTGACCGGTGATGGTGCAACCGAAGAACTGCTCGATGGAATTTTTGGTCGCTTTTGTATCGGGAAATAGGAGAACTGGATGGTTGACGTACTGGCCAAGAATTGGTGGATTATTTTGATTCGCGGAATAGCTGCGATTGTATTTGGAATTCTGGCTTTGGCTTTCCCGCACATGACCGGCATCGTGCTGGTTATTCTCTTCGGCGCCTATGCGCTCGTGGACGGCATCTTCGCGGTTGTTGCCGCAATTATCGGCGCAACCCGCCACGATCAGCGCTGGTGGGTGCTCCTCCTCGAGGGATTGTTCGGCATGGTTATCGGACTGGTCGTTTGGACCGATCCGCTGATCAGCGCGCTGGTGCTGCTGTACTTCATCGCGTTTTGGTCGATCGTTACCGGTCTGCTCGAAATATTCGCTGCCATTCAGCTGCGCGATATGGTGAAGAATGAGTTCTGGTTGATCTTGGCCGGCATTCTTTCGATCCTCTTTGGGATTTGGATTCTGCACAATCCATTTGCCGGTGCGCTTGCAGTGCTCTGGGTGATCGGCGCATATGCGATTCTGTTCGGTGTGCTGTTTATCGGATTGAGCCTGCGGTTGCGCTCGCACGCGCGGCGCGGCCTTCCGGCTTAGCCGGAACGCCAAAACGGAAGAGTCTGTTTACACCGTCTGTTAGAATAAGGCGTTATGACCGTTGCGCTGCGCACCGACGACGCCGGTGTTATTATCGTCGGCGGCGGCCACGCCGGAGTCGAAGCTGCGCTTGCCTCGGCTCGGATGGGCGTCTCGACACTGCTAGTCACCGGCGAACCGGACCGGATCTGTACGCTGCCGTGCAATCCCTCGATCGGCGGCAGTGCCAAAGGCCAGCTTGTGCGCGAGATCGATGCCCTGGGCGGCGAGATGGGCCTGCTGATCGATCGATGCGCGCTGCACGTTCGAATGCTCAACGAATCCAAGGGCGCGGCGGTCCGGGCGCTGCGGGCGCTGGCCGATAAACCCGCTTACGGACGTTTGGCGGTTACTGCGCTGCGGGCTCAACCGCACCTTAGCATCGTCCAAGGCTTAGTCGAGGACCTGATCGTCGAAGCCGGTGCAGCGCGCGGTGTGATCTGCGCGGACGGCTCACGGTACTATGCTCATCATGTCGTTTTGGCAACCGGCACGTTTCTGGGCGGCAAGATCTTCCGCGGCGAGTATGTCGAAGATGCCGGCCGTTTCGGCGAGGCGCCGGCAATTGGGCTCGCGCGCACGTTGCGCGCGCTTGGATTTTCGACGCGACGCTTAAAGACCGGTACGCCGCCGCGGATTGACAAAACGACCGTTGATTTCGGCGCAATGCAAATGCAGGCATCGAGTCCCGTTCCGCTGCCGTTTTCGTACCGGAGCGAACCACAGTTTGCGGGACCGCAGTTAGCGTGTCACATTACGCTCACGAACGAGCGCACCCATGCGCTGGTGCGCGAAAATTTGCATCGCTCGCCGCTCTACGGGCTAGATTTGATCAAGGGAATTGGCCCGCGCTACTGTCCGTCGATCGAAGATAAAGTAATCAAGTTTGCGCACAATCCGACCCATCAAATTTTCATCGAACCCGAAGGGTGGGACGAACCGACATTGTACGTCGGCGGATTTTCAACATCACTTCCCGCCGAAGTGCAGATCGAGATGCTGCAAACTCTGCCGGGACTCGAGCGAGTTGTGATGCTGCGCGCCGGCTACGCGGTTGAATACGACATGGTACCGCCGACGGAGCTGCACGACACGCTTGAGACGCGTCGAATCTGCGGTCTCTACCACTGCGGACAGCTCAACGGAACGTCGGGATACGAAGAGGCCGCCGCGCAGGGATTAATTGCCGGGGTGAACGCAGCGCGCAGTGCGCAGGGCCGCGGCCCGCTGCGCCTGGCCCGCAGCGATGCGTATATCGGCGTGATGATCGACGATCTGGTCACTAAGGGCGTCGACGAGCCCTACCGGATGCTCAGCTCCCGGGCAGAGCATCGGATATTGCTTCGCCACGATAACGCCGACACACGCCTCTCGCCAGTGGGGTACCAGCTGGGACTACTGCCCCAGACCGACTTCGAAGCTTTCCAGCGGCGTAGGAGTCTGATTGCGCAGGGGATCGAGTCAGCCGAGAAGACCCGGCTGGGCACTTCACAGGTCGGAGCGGACCGATTCGACGGCGGGGCGACGCTGGCCGATGCGTTACGTCGCCCAAACATCGAGTTTGATGATATGCAGGAGCACTTTGGCCCGGGTTTACCGCCTGAGGTGCGCGAGCGGATCGGCATTGAAATCAAATGTGCCGGGTACGTTCACCGTCAGCAAATTGCGGTCGAGAAAGCGGCGCGCAGCGAAGGCACCATCATCCCGCCGAGCTTGCGGTACGAGCAGATCGGCGCGCTCTCGATTGAAGCGCGCGAGAAGCTGACGGCGCAGCGCCCCCGTACGCTTGGAGCTGCAGGACGGATTCCGGGGGTTAATCCGTCCGACGTCGCGATTCTAACCGTCTTTATACACCGCAGCACCCAGCCTGTAACCGCAGGGTAATGGAGGAACGCTCCGCGCTCGCCGAACTCTTGCGCTCCGCTCGGGTTTCGAAAGATCTGATCGAGCGAATCGCGCAGTTCGGCGCGGCGGTTCTCGAGGCTAATCGCAGATTCAATCTGACCGGGGCGAAGACGCCGCCGGATATCTTGCCGCACCTGCTGGATAGTCTCACGATCGTTCCGTATGTAAGCGGACCGCTGGTCGACATTGGATCGGGAGCCGGATTGCCCGCAATCGTCCTCGCGATCGCGACCGGCATCGAGATCACCCTGATCGAGTCGACCACCAAGAAGGCCGTTTTCCTAGAAACAATGCTGGACGAGCTAGATCTGCGAGGCCGGGTAGTCCCTCAGCGCGCCGAGCTGGCCGGGCGCGATCCAGCCCTTCGCGAGTACTTTGCATGCGGCACCGGCCGGGCCATATCCTCAGCTCCTGCGGTTGCAGAGCTGCTGTTACCGTTCTTGCGGATCGGAGGGGTCGCGGTTATGCAGCGCGGAGCCTTCCTGGCCGGCGAGCGCGACGCCCTGGTTGATGCGGCGCCGATGCTCGGCGGTGAGGTTACTGAGGAGATTCCGCTTGAGGGCGAGCGCTGCATCCTACTGATTCGGAAGGCGGCCCAAACTCCGCCCCGGTTTCCTCGCCGCATCGGCGTTCCCGAAAAGCGACCCCTCTGTTTCACGTGAAGCAAGCCGGATGTTTCCCGTGAAACGATCCAAGCCGGGCTGCCGCGTGGCAAGCAGAACAAAAAGCAAGGCGAAGTAGCATCCACATGTTCCTCCCGAACGCGCTGGATACCACACTTGCCGCTGCCCTGCCCGAGGGCGCGCTCTTTGCCGTGGGCGGGCGAGTAAGGGATGAGCTTCGCGCGGAGTTCGAAGGGGTCGCGACTGCCGTCAAGGACCTCGATTATGTCGTGACCGGCGTCTCCGCCGCGCACCTGGCTGAGCGGCTTGCGCGAATTGGCCGAGTCGACTTGGTCGGCGCATCGTTCGCCGTGGTCAAGCTGACCATTGCTGGAGAGACGGTCGATGTAGCCTTGCCGCGCCGCGAGCGGTCGTTCGGAGTCGGGCACCGCGACTTTGATGTTCAGTCCGGCCCGGATATCCCGCTTACGGACGATCTGGCACGACGAGATTTTCGCATGAACATGATTGCGCGCGCTCTTCCGGGCGGCGAGCTGGTTGACCCGTACGGCGGCGAGGTCGATATCCGCTCGCGGAGGATCGATATTTTGACGGCGCAGTCATTTTCCGAGGATCCGCTCCGCATGCTGCGAGCCTGCCAATTCGCAGCCCGCTTCGACTATACGGTCTCCGCGCAGACGCTGGCGGCGGTCGCCGCTTCGGCTCAGCTGGTTCGCTCGCTCTCTCCCGAGCGGGTCTGCGATGAATTAACCAAGCTTTTCGTGTTGGCGCGAAAACCATCGCTCGGCCTGGATCTCATGAAAGAGACGGAGGTCCTGAACGAACTCTGGCCGGAATTGCTTGAAGGGGTAGGCGTCGAGCAGAACGAGTGGCACGCGTACGATGTCTATCGGCACAACCTGGCGTCGTTGGACGCGTCCGTGCAGGGCGATTTGATTGCGCGTCTGGCGGCCCTGCTGCACGACGTAGGTAAGCCGCGCGTCAAAGATGGGCCGCATTTCTATCGCCACGAGCATATCGGGGCGGAGCTTGCACGCGCCATGCTGGAGCGCTTTCGATTCTCGAACGATACGGTCGCTACGGTCGTCCATCTCGTGCAGCATCACATGTACACGACCGACCCGTCCGCCGGCGATGCGGCCGTGCGCCGCTTCATTCGGCGGATCGGCCCGACCCATCTAAAACAGCAGTTTGACTTGCGGGAGGCCGACATCGCCGGCAGTGGCTTGCCGAAGCGAGACAATGCCAATGAGCTATTTCAAGCCCGCGTGTGGGCGGAGGTCGAGAGAAAACCGGCTTTTTCTATAACAGACCTGCAAATCAGCGGTGCCGAGGTAGTCGTCGCGATGATCGAGCGCGGCCAGGCCAGTCCCGGGTTCCGCGGCGACGCTCGGGTCGGCCGGGCCCTGGCAGCGCTCTTTGAGCAGGTCACTGACGTACCCGAACGTAACGAGCCGAGCACGCTTCAAACACTTCTCAAGCGGTATTTCGACGCTCAAACAGACTAAGGTTTCACGTGAAACATTATCGCTTGGGCTACGCCTTCGCCGGGTCGCGAATCCGTGCTCAGGATGACAAAGTGGCAGTCGCTCGGGATGAATCGGTAGTAATGTTCAAGTGACAAGTATTGCTGGGGACGGTGTAATCTATTCGGGATTACCTCGGGATTACAATAGCGTAGCGTGAAATTGCGCAGGATGCGATCGGCGCGTCGCGTTCCTACGTGCATCGCATTTTAATCGGAGGCTAGGACACTGTCGCGAATCATCGCACTCGTAAATCAAAAAGGCGGCGTCGGGAAGAGCACATCGACCGTTAATCTCGGTGCGGCCTTGGCGATCTTTGGCCAGCGCGTGCTGGTAATCGACTTGGATCCGCAAGGAAACACGACAACCGGACTCGGCATTAACAAACAACACCTCAAGCGCGATGTCTACGATCTGCTTCTGCACCATTCGCCGATCTCCGACGTGCTCTGCAACACCGAGATACCGGGTCTTCAGGTTATTCCGGCGACGATCAATCTTGCCGGTGCGGAGATCGAACTGGTCTCGGCGCTTTCGCGTGAGAATCGACTCAAGAGCGTATTGACACCGATCGCTCACACCTACGACTTCGTGCTGATCGATTGCCCGCCGTCATTGGGCTTGCTCACGATCAATGCATTAACCGCAACCGAAGAAGTGATCATTCCGGTGCAAGCCGAGTACTACGCGCTCGAAGGGCTCTCTCAATTAACCAGTGTCGTTCGGCGCGTTCAAGACGTGCTCAATCCGCAACTGAAGATTACCGGCGTTTTGGTGACGATGTTCGATGGACGCACCAAGCTCGCGGTCGAAGTGCTGGACGAGCTCAATGCCTATTTTCCGCGCCAAATGTTCAAGACGCAGATTCCGCGCAACGTTAGGCTCTCCGAAGCTCCATCGTACGGAAAACCGGTGATCTTGTTCGATGTGAAGAGTCGCGGCGCACAAGCCTATCTGTCGCTAGCCAAAGAAATCCTCGAACCGAGTGAGGTTTCAGCATGAGTGCTCCGAAACGTGGATTAGGCCGAGGTCTGGGCGCATTACTGGGTGACTCTGCGCCGTCGCGCGAGCAGTTGCGCCAACTGCCGATTGGGCAGATCACTCCCAACCCGTTTCAGCCGCGCAAGACCTTTGACGAAGATGCGCTGGGTGAACTGCGGGCCTCGATCGCCGAGTACGGTATTCTGGTTCCCCTTATCGTTCGCGAGCGCGGGCATGGTTTTGAATTG
>JBDTCU010000137.1:0-11012 GCA_039923415.1 Vulcanimicrobiaceae bacterium | reverse complement strand
ACGCGGTGCTACTTTTACGGTTAAGGCGCGTGCGAAGCGGCGCTCACCCGATTTCCAGCGTAATTGCGCGACAATCGGCAATCCAATCTCTCCGGCCGGCGGAACTGCAACGGTCGCTGCCAGCCCGACGTCGACCACTCGCCCCGCGGGAATCGCGCCCAGCGAAAACGTCGATCCGCTAAACGATTCATCGCTAACCGGCTGGCCGTCGATATGAGCTGAACCGGGGGTGTACATCAAGCCCTGCGGCAGATCGAAAACAATCGAGACCGCTTGCGCGGCACCGGTGCCGGTATTGACGGCCCGCACCGTCATCGGAACGCGCATCCCGGGCGCGACTGCATCGTCGCAGAACACCGTAAGCGCGCTCTCCTCGCCTTCGAAATTCACCGGCGACGCGATCACGATTTCAGCGCTGGCAATCGTGAATTCGCCGCACTCACGAGAGGATACGACCCCAATTGCTTTGAGTCGGCTCCCATCGGCCAGCGGGCTTTCAATCGTCGCTTGATACTCCAGCACGACCGATTGCCCGGGAGCCAAGCGCGGTGCCGCGATCGGATCGCTGCCGTAATCGAAAGGATCGCCGTCGGTATTAAGCAGTACTCGTCCGCCGATTCGCGCACTTCGGGCAACATAGGCGGTATGCTCGGGTACCGGCAGAATGACCATCAAGTCATGGGCGCTGCTTTGGCCGCTGTTAAGAATCGCTGCGCGCACGGTTACCGTATCGCCGGGTTTGGGCTGGTCGGGCGCGCTCAGCGTAACCATCGTGGCCGAACTTTTTAAGTCGGCTTCGCTGTGCACGGACAACCGCTCGATGTTGGAACCGATCAGGCCGGTTTGCTCGGAAGAGAGCGCGGCCTGGAAGATCAGTTCGCTGCCGTCTTCGATGGTGGCGCTGACCGCGAAACTCAATCGAACTCTGCGGGAAGCGCCGGGGGCTAAATCACCAACCGGCGCACCATCAGTTGCAACGAAGCTCTGTTCTGGCGGCAGCGGCAGGTCGTCGATGCTCTCGGATTGCGCCAGCAGCTGGGTCCCCGGCGGCAGTGCGAAACGAACTCGCATGCCGGTTGCCGGCGCGCCGCCGAGGTTCGAGAAGACCCATTCGGCTCGAAGCGTTTCGCCCGGAATCGCCCGGTGTTTGGGGGCGATAACCAAAGTCCGCAGGCTCTCTAACAGAGCCGGCGATCCTGGTGCAAAGATTCCGGTTAAGGTGCTGGCTGCCACACCCTAGGCTTCCCTATCGTTCGCAGCGCGACCTATGGTTCGAGCAACGCGAGCGTTTCGATCACTCGATCGGTCCGAGGACCGGGATGCGCAGCCGCGTGAACTCGGACCTGCGCCATCTCTCCGGCATTGGCCAGCGCGTGGGCCGCCGCCAGCGCTACTGCCTCCGAAGGATCGTCCAGTGCGGTTACCAGCAGCAGATGCGAAGGCCGGTCGTCCAACGCGGCGATCGCAAAGATCAACTCGCAGCGCGCGGTCTCGGACAACCCGGCAAACTCGCTTCCGGCCCGCGAACTCCACTCCCGATCCGCGTCTGCCACCGGGTCCGCCAGAATATCTTCGAACGGCCGGGTCGGCATTTCGATTCGGGGCGCTTGGTCAACGCCGTGCGCGCGCCGTGGAGCCGCCAGCGCATAGATGCCGATCGCAGCTCCAATGATGAAGACGACAATTAGGCTCAGGAGCAACGGTGACATCAGACGAGCGTCGCGCTCAAACTCGCGCACGCCGTACGCAGCGCCGCATCCAGATCGGTTTGGGAACCGTGCTGCAGCGCAGTTAGAAACTCCGGCGCGGACACTTCATTAAGCGCACCGAGCGCTCCGATCAGGGCTTCGCGATAGACGTGCAGTTCGACTGTCGAAGTCGGCAAGAATTCAGCCAGCACGCGCCAGGGCGCCGCGCTCGCGAGCGGCGCTTGCCGCAGGTCATCGACCAGCACTTGCAGTTCGTCGGTGCGTACCGACCCGTGCAAATGAAGCGCCGAGGCAGACGTTACTTCCGGTTCCCCGAAACTCTGCACCGCATACCCGAGAAAGCGCTCCAGGGTCGCACGTGAGCCGGGGGTTTCAATATCGCGCTCCATGAGGTTGTAACTCGACACCCGCAATTTTATGAAGAGTTGATTCAAACGTTCGTGTAATCCGTCGCGCAGCGCTGAAATGACGTCTTCGGCGGTTTGCGGCGTCGCACCGACGGCGTCCGGGAAGAACGCGCGAATCGCAAACAGATGGCTGACGAGTCCCTCGAACTGAGCTTCCCCTAAGAATCGAAGCGTCCGATCCAATCGCTTGATATCGAAGAAGCAGCCGGTGACGATCGGCGGATTCGCGGCATCATCTTGGCTTGATTCGTGCGAGACCAACGCGAGCCGACCGGTGCGGTATTCGCCATTTATGATAACCGGGGTCGCCGGCGGAAGTTCGACGAATCGCTCATCGGCGCTTGGAAGTGCAGGCTGGGCGCCCGCGAATGCCGGGCCGATCATTCCGTCCAAGCCGAACGGTAAACCGGGGATATTGTTGGCAAACGACGGGACCGAACGAACCTTCAGTTCGGTCGAGGTCAATCGATCGCTGCGTTCGCCATCGTAGCTGATTCGCGCAGTGCGCACGATCGCTTCGCCGGCGTTCAACCCGTTGTGCACTACGGCGCGCCAGCGAATCGCGGCCTCCACTCCGGGATCGACGTCGTTGAGCACGATTCCGCGCTCGCTGGAAAACGGCGCGCCGGCGCCGACGTCGCGCACACTTACATCGTTCACGGTGGTACTACCCGGCACGTAAATCAGGGTCTCGAGCGCCTCGATCGTGATCTTCACTCTGCGGGCAGGTCCGTCGCCGCCGTTGCGCACATGCAGCACGTATTCCACCAATTCACCGACGTCGATCAGATCCGGCGGCTCGCTGCGGAACGTGCCGACCGAAAAATCCGGTTCCGCGGTGGTGACGATCGCGAGCCGTTCGAGCGGCACCGGCAGCAGTCCGTCGGCGCTCAAAATGCCGTCGATGCTGACCGGATACTCGCGGGCCAGACTGCGCAGTAAACGCAGGCCGAGACGCGCGTGCGCGGTTCGGCCGGGCGCGATCTCGCCGAAGAGCAGACTCGCCGTATCGCGCGTCGCACCGTCGACGCTTTCCAACCGCGCTTCGGGAGAGATGAAAAGCCGCATCCGCACGTTTTGAGCAGTATCCGTGCCCTCATTGGTCAGGTGCACCAGGACCTCAGCGAGCTGGTTGGGGCGCAGCAATTCACGGCTGCCCAACTCGAGCTTAGAACGTTCCGTCGAGAAGGCCGGATGCGAATCGATCTTAAAGCCGGCTTCGCCGAGTGCGGTTTCACCGAGCTCGTGGGAATGCAGACTGGCGCCCAGCCGAATCTCGCTGCGATTCGCGTATGGAGTTTGGACTCGCGCGCGAACGGTGAAGCGGCGCGACGCGTACGGTTCCAGCGTTCCGATTTCAGCGCTGTCGCCGTCAAGGGCTACTTTCAGATTCTTCTCCAGTACCCGCAAATCGTCGAGCGCCGAATCGTTTCGGATCTGCAAAACGGCGTCGGTGGCCGGCGCACTGCCGTCATTGCTCACCAGAACCGTTACCTCAATCTCGTCGCCCGGATGCACGGTCGCGCCTCCGGAGTGTTCGATGAGATTGCGCCGCGCCGGTAAGAACGGTTCGGACCGTATCGCCAAGCTGCGTTCGAAGCGGCGCTCGCCGCCCGCCCAAGTGAGGACCGCTTGAATAGCAATAACCGCGCCGTTTGCGGCCGGCGATGCGACGACCGCTTCAACGACCAACTCGACGGCGGTGCGCGCGTCGATCCGGCCGAGTTCGAATACGCCGGTTTCCTTCTTACGATCGCGCAGCGCGCGTCCGTCGATTCGGCTAGCGCCGCGCACCGCCAACAACCCATCGGGCAGCGACAACGCGACCGATGCATCGTCGGCTGCAGTAGTTCCGGTATTGGCTGCGTGCAGGCGCAACGTCAGGCGCTGGCCCGGAACCGCGTCGTGAGCCGGATCCACAGTGAAAGCGGTTTGATCGTCGTCAAAATTGGGTTGCGCAACAACGCTCAGCGCTGCTCCTTCAACCGCAAATCCCGCCGTTTCTTGCGAAGCGATTGTGGCTCGGGCGAGAACCTGGGTGCCGCTCGGCAACGGGTCGTCCAACCGAATCCGATAGGTCAGGGTCGCGGTCGCGCTAGCCGGCAGCGATTTAGCAATCACCGGCGCATGGACCCGATCGAAGCTCTCGGTCATCTCGCGTTCAAGGTCGCGGCCGCCGACGCGCGCCGAGTTGGCAATATAGGTTGCGTGATCCGGAATCGGCGCCACAACGACAACGTCGTGCGCGCTGGATTCGCCCGCATTGTGGACTCGCACCGTTACGAGCGCTTCCGAGCCGGGCCGCGTATCGCCGCGCCCTTCGATGCTCACGTTGGTCAATGGGTTGTTCAGGACGGGCTGGCTGCGAGCGACCAAGCGCACCAGATTCGAACCGACCGGTGCAATCTCGAAAGCCGCGACCGCGGCCTGGAGTTCGACCGTGGAACCGTTTTCAATGGCGCCTGCAACGCTGTAGGCGATCTCGATTCGCCTCTCTTCGGAGGAGGCGACGTCGCCGATGTGCGCGCCGTTGCGCGAGAGCAACGGTGAATTGCCTTGCTCGTCGTCGACGCCGACGCCGTCAATCTGCCCCGATCCAACCAGGTAGACCAGACCCTCCGGCACGTTCATGCGGACTCGAACGCCGGTTGCCGGGGCGCCGCCTTGGTTGCGGAACGTGAAGCTGGCGCGCACCGTCATTCCAGGTTCCAACTCGCGTTCGGGAGAAACCACCAGCGTTCGCAGGCCTTCCGGCAAACTTGGAGCGGCCGGCGTAAAAACTTCCGATAGGGTGCGCATAAAGACGCGCTCCCAGTTCGCCGCCGAAGAACAGCCCCCTTGACTGCATTTTCTTGCTCGAAAGGTACGCCCAGCAATGCTTGCTCCCAACGCCCACCGAATCGCCGATGCCATCGCTCGCTTGGGAAGCGAAAGCGCATTCGAAGTTCTGGCTCGTGCCCGCGCCTTGGAAGCGCAAGGTAAGACGATCGTTCACATGGAGATCGGCGAACCGGATTTCGAAACGCCCAAACACATTCAAGCCGCCGCCATCAAAGCGATCGGCGATCACCATTCACACTACACGCCCTCAGCCGGCATGGCCGAGCTGCGTGATGTGATCGCGCAGTATGCCGGAGCCTTCCGCAATATGCCCGGCGCTTACAAACGCGAGAACGTGGTCGTGAGCCCGGGCGCCAAACCGATCATCTGGAACATCATGAGCTCGATTCTCAATCCGGGCGATGAGTTTGTGTACTTCGATCCGGCCTATCCGGCTTACGCCTCGTGCGCGGGCTACCTAGAAGCGAAGGCGATTCCGATTCCGCTGCTTGAATCCAAGCAGTGGCGGCCGGACCTCGACGAACTCGCGAGCCAGGTTTCGAGCAAGACCAAAGCAATGATGATTAATTCACCACAGAATCCAACCGGCGGTGTCATGTCCAAATCGGATCTTCAGCGAATCGCCGAACTGGCTGAAAAGTTTGACTTCCTGGTGATCGCCGATGAAATCTACAGCCGTAATTTTTATGAAGGGGAGTTCTTTTCGATCGCCGCGCTGCCCGGAATGAAAGAGCGCACGATTATCGTCGACGGATTTTCCAAAGCGTACGCAATGACAGGCTGGCGTTTGGGATATGCGCTGATGCCCGAAAGCTTGGCGCAGACGGTGACGCTCTTTAACAACAACACCTTCTCGTGCGTCACGGCGTTCGTACAAGTTGCCGGGATCACTGCACTTACAGGCCCTGACGGACCGGTCCAAGAGATGAACGAGATCTTTCGGCAACGCCGGGACCGCTTGGTCGGCGGCATCAACCAAATCGCAAATCTGTCCTGCACCATGCCGGAAGGCGCGTTTTACGCCTTCCCCAACGTCAGCAAGATTACAATGGACGACAAAGCGCTCGCGAACTTCCTTTTAAACGAAGGCGGCGTTGCCGGCTTAGGCGGCAGTTCGTTCGGCGCCGCCGGTAAGGGCTATCTGCGTTTTAGTTACGCCACTTCGCTCGATCAAATCGACCTTGCGCTCGAACGCCTGGCGGCCACCCTGCCGAAGTTCAACGGCTGACCGCATTTGTGGGTATATACCGAGAATGGCTGAGATATTTGGAAGAGGCGGCAGCACCGTACCGGTGAGCGGCGAGTACGAATGCGCCGAATGCGGGCACCGAGAGCGCTTTGAGAAAGATGCAACGTTCCCACCGGACCATCATCCCGAAAAACCCTGGGTCCTCTACGTTGCGACCGGCGCGCTTCCCGGCGCATAGTGCGCGCTTCCAAGCGGGCGGCGGTCAAGAGCGACGGCGCTGATTGATCCAGCTACAGGTTTTGCTGTTCCCATTCCATTCGCCCAAGCAGGGCGTATTGGCGGATATCATCGGCGGCTTGCGGATCACCGCGCCGAATCCAACTTCATCAATACAAGATATGGAAGGGCAATCACCCGGATTCCGGTCTGGTCGTACACCTTGTGATAAAGCTTCATTCGCCCACAGTTGGTCGGCTGCAAGGACATCGACCGCGATTCCACCTTTTTCACGCGCCTCGCCGTAGACAGCGACGTGTTTGGAAAGAATAGCGCGCCGGTTCGCTGACAAGCGGGCTCGTTGAGCCGCTGCAGCGCATCTTGGTACCGTTCGTGCGCCACCAAAAAACCGATGTCTTTGGTGTGGCGATCGGGAGCGTATGCGCGAGTCGCAACTCCGCCGACCACCACTACCGGGATGTCGCCGAAAATCTCCATCGGATTCACGGGAAGCTCCTCTCGTCTACACTCCATCAGGCGGTGCAGTGCGCTTCCGCTACCGACCGGGCGTTTTCGCAGACCTCGTTCCAGATAGAAGTGCCGGGGTTACTGGCCAGGCTGAAGTTCATCAGTTCCTCGCCTCAAATTCTACTCCAGTTTCATAGCGCGTTTGACGTCACGCATTGTTTCCGCAGCGTTCTCGCGGGCGCGAGCACTGCCCTCGGCGATGATCCGCTCGACTTGGACGACGTCTTTGGCGTATTCGGAACGACGTTCGCGCAGCGGACGCAAGTAGGCGTTGAGCGCCTCGGCAAAGTCACCCTTATCGGCGACACATCCCAGAGCGCCTGAGCGACAGCCCTGCGCGACGGCGCCGACGTGCGCCGGTTTTATAAGCTTCCATAATTGAAAGACCGGGCAGATCTCCGGATGGCCCGGGTCGTTGCGCCGAATCTTCTGCGGATCGGTCAGCATCGATCGTACTTTTTTGGTCGTCTCTTCTTCGTCATCGGCCAGCAGAATGTCGTTGCCGTAGGACTTGGACATCTTGCGCCCGTCGGTTCCCCGAACTTCCGGAAACTCCGAAAACGTCGCCTTCGGCTCGACCAAAATTGACCCGCCATTGCCGTACAAGTGATTAAAGCGCCGCACGACTTCACGACCAAACTCGAGATGAGCGGCTTGATCGCGGCCAACCGGCACGAGTTCGCCGCGGAAGATTGCGATGTCGCAGAGCTGCAGCAGCGGATAGCCGAGGAATCCGTAGGTCGCGATCTCGCTGCCGAGCTGTTCGATTTGACTCTTCCAGGTCGGCACGCGTTCTAGCCAAGAGACGGGCGTAATCATACCGAGCAAGAGTTCGAGTTCGTAAATCTCCGGAATTGCGGATTGCAGATAAAACGTCGAGCGCTCCGGGTCGACGCCCGCGGCCAGCCAATCTATCACCATCTCGTTGCGGGCATCGCGAATCGCCTGCGGATCCGCAAAGCCGGTCGTATAGGCGTGCAGATCGGCGATTTCAAAGTAGGCATCAGCCGTATCGCAGTAGCTGACCCATTGATCCAGCGCGCCGACCAAATGACCCAGATGCAGGCGTCCCGTCGGGCGCATTCCCGACATTACGCGCGGACGTTTCATTGCTGACGCAATCATGAGGGAGCCGCTTTGCCTGCGGCTAACCATCGCTCCTGCGTTAGAATGCGACCTGTAAGGGGCCGACGGTGTTTTGGGCGGCGATTTTTGCGCGAACGAAGGCACGCGCCGATTCAACTGCGGGCACGATCGGTAACCCGCGTGCTAGTTCGCAGGCGAGCGCCGCCGCCAGCGTGCAGCCGGTACCGCGCATCGAGCCGGGTAAACGCGCATCCTTAAATACCTTGGTCTCATCACCGGTCACCAAAACATCGATCGGATCGCCGGCTAGGTGACCGCCCTTGATAAGCACGTCGCGCGCACCTATGCGTTGCAGCGCATGCGCCGCAGCGATCATCTCGTCGACGGTTTCGATCGGACGGTTAAGCAGCCGGCTCGCCTCCGAAAGGTTCGGGGTTAAAATGATCGGGGTTTCGAACATGCAGGCATGAAACGCGATGAAACTCGCGTTATCGCCAAACATCCCGCCGAGGGTTGCTTCGAAGACCGGGTCGACCACCGCCGGAACATCACGGTGCGTTTGCAGAAAACTCGCAATTTCGCGCACGTTGGCTTCATCGAAAAGTGCGCCGATCCGCAAGGAGCCGATCTGCTGGCGCGGCAGCGCCGCGAGTTGGGCGCGCACGATCTCGGCCGGAAGCGCAAACTTTGCATGGAGACCGCGCTCGTCTTGGGCGGTGACGCCGACAATGACGGCGACGCTTCGAGCACCGAACTCGCGGGCTACTTGGGCGTCCAGACCGAGTCCGGCGATGTTCCAAGGATGGGTCGTGCCGATCGAAACTACAATTGGAATCACAGCTGGCTGTTCCAAAGCGCGACGAGCTGTTCGGCCGCTAAGCGCGGCGGCGGGTTCGTTGTGAAGGCCGAGATCATGGCTACCATGGCAACCCCGGTGCGGCGCAGAGCCGGCACTGTTTGCGCCGTGATTCCCCCGATTGCCGCCACCGGCAGATGAGTGGCAACGGCGACTCGCCGTAATCCCAGCAGCCCAATCGGCCCGCCGGAGTCCACTTTGGAAACAGTGGGGAAAATTGCTCCGACGCCGACGTAATCCAGATTCATCCGGCCCGCCAGTTCGGTTCTTTGCGCGGTTTTGCACGACAGCCCGATCAATCGCCTGCCGAGCATTGCGCGAATATGTGAAAGCTCCGCGTCGCTTGCATCATCGGGTCCCAGATGTACGCCGTCGGCGTCGAACGTCTCGACCGCGCGCCAGTCATCGTTCAAGATCAGCAGTGCTTGGTATTCTCGAGTCAACTCACGAATCCGTTTGAGATCGCTCGGTACGATCCCACCCTTGGCGCGATACTGCACGATTCGGACACCCCCGGCCAAAACGTCGCGACACAGATCGACCGCGCCCGATCCGGCATTGACAATCGCATAAATTCCATGAAGCCGGCCCGTCAATTCAGATCGGTCGGTCATCTCTGTTTGCGAGAACGCACGAAGAGATACGCATTCACGCCGATCCACCCAAAAAATATGACGAGCAAAAGCCACACCACGCCGTATTGGTGGCGATGCATGGCTGTTGGAATGAGGAACGCAAAGATAAAGCCGGCGGCTAGTGCCAGCGCAAAGAGCCGCTGCACGATAATCATGAACTCGCTGCCGGCGTGAAAATCGGCGCGAAGTCGAGCGCAAACGGCGCGATGCTTTCGCCGTCTCGAACGACTGGGGCAAGTTCGAGTGTTAGGGTTTGAGGATCGGCGCCGGCGGGAACCGCAAAGCGCATCGTCCCGGTCATCTCCGCATCACCGGCTAGATGCACGCCCAAGAAAAACGCTTTGTCGGTCATCGCCCAATCCGTGGTGACGATCGAGCGATAGATCGCGCCCGTCTGATCGGTCAGTACCGACTTATCGTATGGCAGAGCCGTCGTAAAGCCGGAGCGTTCGTTTATGAACGTGATGGTAATCGCAAGATAGCGTGGATAAAAAGCGATTTTTCGCAGGGTTGCGCGCACACCGTTACGACTGGTACTCAGGCTCAACCCGACGGCTTTCCAGGGATGCCCGGGGTCTTTGATTTTCGGAGTTCCGGACTGGCCGAGCACGCCGTACGGCACCTGGACGGTCGCCCGAACGAACCGGTCGAGTGCGTCATCGTAGAAGCGAATCGTTTCCCGCACCACGAAAACCTGTCCGCCGCTTCCGTCTCGCCGCGCGACGATTCGGTATCGCTCGAGCGCAAATCGATCGACCCGAAAAGCCGAGGCGAAGTTGGTTTCATTGCGGTAGTATCGCTGACCCGCAGACTGCAGCGCCGCATACGCGCGCGAATAATCTTGGTGCGACAGCGCGGCCAAATAGGCAAGTAGGGCCGCAGTAGCGGCTGCACTCACCCCGCGCCGTCATCCCCGAGCAGCAAATCGGCGATCCGAATCAGATCCTTTTCGTTGCCGTAACGAATTTCGATCTTGCCGCCTTTGCCGCTGCGCCGAAGCGCGATGTGGGTTCCCAGCTTCATGCGCAGACGCGTTTCGAACTCTTGGTCTTCGGGACGCAGCGCCCGCAGTTTTGGGGCGGCGCCCGCTGTCGGCGTGGTAACCGCGCCGGCCAGCCGCTCCAGCATTCGGACCGAGAGGCCCTCGATTACCGTGCGCTCGGCCAGTCCCAGTTGCTCCGAGCCCGCTGCCGCCAGCAGGGCTCGCGCGTGGCCGGCGGTCAGCCGGCCATCTGCGAGCATCGCCTTGACGGCGTCCGGCAGGCTCAACAGACGCAACGCGTTAGCGATTGCCGGCCGGCTCTTGCCCAAACGGGTTGCCAGGCGCTCTTGCGTAAAATCGTACTCATCCATCAAATGCTGGAAGCCCGCCGCCTCTTCAAGCGCGCCGAGATCCTCGCGCTGAAGGTTCTCCACGATCGCCACTTCGAGTGAATCGCGGTCGTCCGACTCGCGGATAATCGCCGGGACAGTTTCCAACCGCAGAGCGGCGGCCGCCCGCCAGCGGCGCTCTCCCGCGATCAATTCAAAACCATGCCCGCGCTC
>JBDTCU010000136.1:0-4382 GCA_039923415.1 Vulcanimicrobiaceae bacterium | reverse complement strand
ATATCGACGCGCGGGAGAAGCGGTTGGGTTCGAGGCGGTCGGAACCCCCGGCCTTGAACTGGTCACCGAATACTTCGAGGGTTGGACCGAGGATATTAGCGGCGTCCGCCGGATATCGGAGCTGCCGGCTCCGGCCCAACGGTACGTGAATGCGCTTGAGCGCTTCCTCGGTGTGCCGATCGAGCAAGTCTCGCTCGGTCCCGAACGTTCGCAACTTGCGACGTAAACTGCTCTCGTAAAATTTAAGTTCGAAACGAACTTTGCGTAAAGCACTGTGGATAACGGACCGATATACTTCTAAAGCGCCTCAAAGAGAGAGTGGTCTTGTGAGGCAGCTGTCCGTCCGGCATGGAGGCCGGGCGTCCCGGGCCATGGTCGGCCGCCCGACGTTTTTAGGTGAAAAGTGGATCGCGTCTCGTTGATGTGGACCGACCTTGCCAGCCGGCTTCGTACTCTTTGGGAAGGCCAGAATAGCCAATCCCGGATGTTCCTGGTCGGCGGCATCGGAATCGTGATTGTGGGATTGGCATCCCTGGGATTTTTCTTCGCAAATCACAAGCCCACGTACGAGGTGCTATTTTCCAATCTCGCCGCGGATGACGCGGTTTCGGTTACGACTCGTTTGAAGGACGATAAGGTTCCCTACACGCTTTCCGGTGACGGCAAGAGTGTCTATGTTCCAGCCCAGTACGTCTCCGACGAACGAGTCGCGATCGCGGGCGCCGGAATCGTCAAAGGCGGCGGGGCCGGGTACGAATTGTTCGATAAGATGAACTTCGGGATGACCGAGTTTCAAGAGAAACTGGGGAAGACGCGCGCAATCTCGGGGGAGTTGGAACGCACTATCAACGGACTTACCGAGGTCGATACTTCGCGGGTTCACCTGGCGACGCCGGATGCTACGCTTTATTCCAGCACGCAGGAACCCACAACCGCGTCGGTCGCAGTGAAGACTAAGCCGGGCATGACGCTCACTCCGCAAGAAGTCAAAGGCATTACACTGCTGGTTGCTAACGCGGTCGAGGGGCTCAAACCCGACGATGTGACGATTATTGACCAAGACGGCAACGTGCTTTTACCGGCCGCCGGCAGCGTCGCGAGCGGCGACTTGAGTTCCCAGAGCGATGCTCTCAAGATGACTCAGGAGCAATTGGTCGCCAAGCAGCATTACGAATCGAATCTGCAAGAAAACATTCAGTCGATGCTCGACCAAACTCTCGGCAAACGCCGCGCGGTCGCTCGGGTCTCGACCAAAATGGATTTTGACGCGAACAGCTCGGATACCAAGACCTACGCGCCTGCAGGCACCGTGCTCTCCCAGCAGAGTAAACACGAATCGTATACCGGCTCGCAGCCGGCCCGGAATCTCGCGGCCGGTGTCCCGGGCACGACCAGCAATATCGGCACCTATCAGGCGGTCCAAAACACTCCGGCTCAAGGCAACTACAACAAATCCGAGACTACCACCAATTACAACATTACAGAACAAAACAGCAAGCACATCGATGCGCCCGGCAAAATACTGCAAACCAGCGTTGCAGTGCTGGTTAATGCCGGCGCGGCTGCCGCGGGGCAACAGACCACACTATACACGCTCACGCCGGGAAACGTAGCGCAGATTCGCAACGCTGTGATTGCGGCCGCCGATCTCAACTTAGCGACCGGCGATCAGGTCTCGGTCGAAGCCGTTCCGTTCAACCCGGCGGTGACCGCAGAAAACACCTCTGCTCAAACCACCACGACCGTGCTTGGTATTCCGCTCTGGGTACTGCTGGCGCTCGGCGGCGTCGGCGTACTGGTTCTATTAGGCCTGGTTGCTGCGCGCAGCCGCCGGCGCGGCTTCTCACCCTCCAGCGATCTGCCGTCGTTCGACTCGACGTTGGCCGAAGAGTTACCGCCATTCGAAGAGCATCCGATGCTCGACGGCGCACCCGGAATAGCGGCGCCGATTCGTTCGGCTGCCGACCTAACGCGCGAGCAGATGATCGAATACGTTACAACCGTCGCGCAAGAAAACCCCGACTCAATTGCAAAACTCGTGAAACTTTGGCTGGCGGAGTAGCGGATGTTAGATTCACCGATTGTTAATCTGAGCGGTTCGGAGATTCGCGAACCGCAGGCGATGTACTCTGAGTCTCCCGCCGTTGACGTTTCGGGCCCTGAAAAGGCCGCGATACTGATTATCACGCTGGGTCTGGAGTTGTCGTCGACGATCTTTAAGTTCTTGCGTCAGGACGAAGTCGAGAGAATCGTGCTCGAGATCGCGAAGATTTCGACCGTTCCGATTGAAAAGCGCGACGCCGTTATTACTGAGGCGTATCAGCGCGCGATTGCGCTCAAGTATATTAACGAAGGCGGCATCGAGTACGCCAAGGAGATTTTGGAGCGCTCGTTTGGCTCGGGACAGGCCGACGACATGACCAACCGGCTGTTTGCCGCGCTCAAGCACGGCAATCCGCTCGAACTGATTAAGAAAACCGAGCCGGCTCAGCTGCTGCAGTTCATTCAGGACGAGCATCCTCAGACGATCGCGCTGATCCTGGTCTACATGGCACCCGATCAGGCCGGGGCAGTACTCTCTGCGCTGGAACCGGAGCTGCAGTCCGAGGTGGCGATGCGAATTGCGATTCTGCAGAAGACCGCTCCGGAGGTACTCGAGCAGCTCGACGAATTACTGGGTCGAAGACTACTGGTCAGCGGCGCCGATTTCTCGAAAGCGGGCGGCGTGCAATCGCTCGCCAATGTGATGGGCTTCGTCGATCGCGAAACCGAGAAAAACATCTTGGATGGGTTAGCCAAACGCGACCCCGAGATTGCGACAGAAGTCAAAAACCTGCTCTTCGTGTTCGAAGACATTATCAATCTGGACGACCGCTCGATCCAACGTATTCTCAAGGAAGTCGACGGCAAAGACTTGGCGCTGGCTCTCAAAGTTGGAAACGACGACCTGCTGGCGCGGATTTACAAAAATATGTCATCCCGCGCGGGACAAACACTCCGCGAGGAAATCGAGATTCTTGGTCCAACCCGGATGCGCGAAGTCGGAAAATCGCAGCAAGCAATCGTCGACGTCATTCGAACGCTGGAAGAGAACGGCCAAATCGTCATCGCCCGCGGCTCCAAGGATGAACGCTTAGTCTGATGCCAACCCTCTAACATGGGCAAAATCGTCAAGGGTGCCAGCGTGGGGAAGGGCAACTATCTTCTCTCCGTTCCCGATCTGAGTGTTAAAGAGCTGCCCGAAACGGCGTTGGTGAACTTCTTCGCGATCGATTCAGACGAAGTTGGAGGCCCGCCGAATCAACCGGAGCCGGTTTCGATCGATTGGGAGGCGTTGCACGCCCAAGCTGAATCGCTCATCGAGTCTGCTTCGCGAGATGCGGAAGCGTTGCTCCAGGATGCCCAAGAACGTGCGCTCGCGCTTATTTCAGATGCCTCGAGCCGCTCGGTGCTGATCGAAGAAGAGGCTCGAGCGGCTGGACTCGAGCAGGGAACTCAAACCGGACGGGACTCGGCCAACGTCGAGATGGAAGATATGCTCACGACCATGCGTGGTTTGGTTGAGATGGCGCGGGTCGAGCGGCACAAGATCATTGTATCGGCGGAGCCTGAGATCGTTCGCCTTTCGACCGTGATCGCCGAGCGCATTCTTCACAAACACATCGGACTCGATCCGATGGTCGTCGTCGAAATGACCAAGGCCGCGATTGCGCGCTTATTGAGCCGCGAGACCGTGACTGTGCGGGTGAATCCGGCCGACATCGAAACCGTCCGAGAACATCGGGAGCAGATTTTGGGCGCCGGCGATATCGAGCACATGCGAATCGTTGAAGATCAGCGGGTCGACCGCGGAGGCGTCCTGGTTGAAACCCAATCCGGCACCATCGACGCGAAAGTAGCGACTCAGTTACGCGAAGTCAAGCGGGTTATGCAAGTTGAAGACGCGATCGCAATGAGTCCGCCGAACCAACCCGCGCTAGTAGTGCGCCCCGCGCAAGTCGGCTGAACGATGCCGACTGAGTTTGCCGAAGTGCAATTCTCCGCCGAGCGTTATCTCGGCATCCTAGAGTCCGTCGATCTGGTTCGACAGAACGGGAAAGTTCGCCAAGTCATCGGTGTGGTTATCGAGAGCTTGGGTCCGAACATGGCGATCGGCGAAACCTGCCACATCCTCTATAGACGCACCGCCGAGCCGGTGCTCGCCGAAGTTGTCGGTTTCCGCGACAACAAGGTGCTGATTATGCCGCTGGGAGATCTGGCCGGAATCGGCGCAGGCTCAGATGTGATCAGTTTAGGCAAACCGCTGGAGATCGGCGTGACCGATCAACTGCTCGGCCGCGTCTTGGATGGTTTGGGCCGACCGATGGACGGCAAAGGCCGCA
>JBDTCU010000135.1:0-3077 GCA_039923415.1 Vulcanimicrobiaceae bacterium | reverse complement strand
CTTTACTGGTGAGAAAAAGCCGTTCTCTGGGGATGCCGGCGATCGCCTGCCCGACGATCTCCTCAACCGCGCCGTCACCATACATTTCGGCCGTGTCGATGTGCACCAATCCAAGTTCCACGCCGCGTCGCAAAGCGGCTTTGGCCTCCGCCAGCCGGCTGCCGCGCTCGGGAAGATCCCAGCTTCCTTGCCCGATCGCCGCCAGCTCCACACCGGTCGAGCCAAATGCCTTGGTCAGCATTCGAGTGCGGCATCCTTTGCGGAAAGGATTGGAGCCGACCCGCTTAGCGGCCACGCAATTGCGACGCTTGGGTCTTGCCAACTGATCGCGCGCTCGTGCGCCGAATCGTAGGTTGCGGTTTGTTTGTACATCACAATCGCCGCATCGCTAAGCGTCAAGAAACCGTGCGCCACACCGGGCGGAATATAGACTTGACGGTGGTTCTCAGCGCTAAGCTCAAAACCAAGCCACTGTTTGTAGGTCACGGAGTCTTCACGCAGATCGACGCAGACGTCGTAGATAGAGCCGACCAGCGCCTGCACAAGTTTGCCCATCCGCAGATCGTAGTGCATTCCGCGGAGCACATTCCTTCGCGAAAACGAAACGTTATCCTGAACGAACGGGCCCGCGATCCCGATCTGCGCATACTTCGGCTCCGAGAATGTCTCTTTGAAGTAGCCTCGATCGTCGTCGAGAACCTTAGGCACAATCAGTTGCACGCCAGCGAGTTTGGTTAGCGCAGAGTCCAAAGTCGGCATGCCTCGTAGTTCGCAATCTGCCGCAGCGATTCCTCAGAAAAACTCGAACTCGGAATCGAGCGCCGCATAAGCCAAGAGACCGCCTCGAAGATGCCTGAGTTTTGTAAAACCCGCATCTTGCAGACGCCGGAGGGCCCAGCGTGATTTCTGCCCGATCCGGCAGGCGACGATATAGCTGCGTGAACTATCCAGCTCGTGCATCCGAGCCTCCAACTGAGTTGCCGGAATATGCAGCGCGCCCGGCAGAACGCCGAAGACAACCTCGTGCGGTTCGCGCACATCGAGCAGGATCGCATCGCGCATCGCCGGGGCGAGCTGTTCGGATTCAATCTCGGGAACTCCCAAGGACGGCTCCGGATCCTGGGCGGCCGTCGATGCGTCCGTAACGCTTGGATTCTCTCCGCAGACCACGCAGGCGGGGTCGCGCTCGATCGCAACCTCGCGCACCCGCGCGCTCAGCGCATCGACGAGTAAGAGACGGCCACGGAGCGGGTCGCCGATTTGAAGAATCAGCTTGAGCACTTCACTCGCCTGAAATGTCCCGACCATGCCGGCCAAGACTCCGAGTACGCCCCCCTCCGCGCACGAGGGCACGCTGCCGCTCGGCGGAGGCTCCGGAAAGAGGCACCGATAACATGGGCCGTGCTTCGCGTCGAAGACGCTCACTTGCCCATCGAAGCGGAAGATCGATCCGTACACATCGGGGCGTCCCTCCAGGACGCATGCGTCGTTGATGAGATAGCGCGACTCGAAGCGGTCGGTACAATCGACCACGACATCGTAAAGCGCGACCAAAGCGCGCGCGTTCGATGGGTCGAAGCGGACGCCGATCGGATCGAGCGCGATCTGCGGATTCATCGCCAGCAGGCGCTCCGAAGCGATCCGAACCTTCGGCAGCCCGATATCGCGCGTTGTGAAGAGCGTCTGGCGCTGCAAGTTGGTTTCATCGACCGTATCGTCATCAACAATTCCGATCCGTCCGACACCAGCCGCCGCCAAATACTGCAGTACCGGTGAACCCAACCCACCGGCACCGATGCACAGCACCCTCGCCGATGCCAGCCTTTCCTGACCGGCCAAGCCGACCTCCGGGATCAGCAGATGGCGGCTATACCGTCGCAGCGATCGCGAGCCGGCTAAGCTCGCGGATGCAGGCCGTTCAGCCATTGAAGGATCTCGCTGCGCGCATTCTCCCCCGCGTAGGTATGATCGCTAGAAATGATCGCGAAGGTTTTCGGGTCCGGCGCATACGCATAGAGTTGTTCGACGCTGCGTTTGTTTACCATCATGTCGCGATCCGCAGCCACATACAGCCCCGGTCGGCCTGCCAAGCGCGGCAAGAGCGCGGCGTAGCGTTCGTCGACCCCGACCATCAATTCCGGCAGCGACATGCCGTCGACGTAGGAGGCGCGCAGATCGCTGCCTCCACTTTGCAAGGTTTCCAGCGCCGAAGGCCGTCCGTATCCGGTCGCAATCGCAATCGCTCCGGCGATCTTGGGATCGAGCGCGGCGGTGAAGAGCGCCGCCATCGCCCCCATGCTGTGGCCGACGGTGTAGACCGGCCCCGAATCGCGCTCTCGCGCCAATCTTACTACACCGTTCATCGCGTCGATGAGATCGTCAACCGTTCGCAGCCAGCCTGCGCTGGCGCCCAGTTTGTGCCCCGGAAAATCCAGGCTGTAAACCGCAAAGCCGTGACTGGCTAAGAATCCGCAGAGAGTATCGAGGTTGTGTTTGCTGCTCGAATAGCCGTGACCGACTACCAGCGACACGTGACGTTCGCGGCGCGGCTCATATGCTAGAACGGCAATCTGGTTGCTCTGCGCGCGAACATGCAACAGCTCGATGTTCAGGAATTACCCTTCCATTCGGTTCGCCCGTCGCGATAGCGCTCTTTTTTCCAAATGGGCGCGCGTCTCTTGAGTTCGTCGATCGCATATTCGCACGCGTCGAAAGCTTGCGCGCGATGGACCGCCCCGACTGCGACCGCGACGCTGACCTCACCGATCGACAACTCCCCGACCCGATGCTGCATGGCGATCTCACATTCGCCGAACCGCTCCTGCGCTTCGGCCGCAATCTTCTCCATCTCGACGGCGGCTATCGCGGCGTGCGATTCATAAACGAGTCCGCTAACCTCGCGATTATCGTCCGAGCGCTCGCGCACCACCCCGACAAAGGTTACCACCGCGCCGCAGCGATCGGTTCGCACACCCGACGCTAAAGCCCCAACATCGATCGGCGTCTCAACAACCGCGAACATTATCCGCCTCCAACCGGCGGGAAGAATGCGAGCTCATCACCGTCGGTCAGCATTG
>JBDTCU010000134.1:0-4837 GCA_039923415.1 Vulcanimicrobiaceae bacterium | reverse complement strand
CGTGTTGCAATGCTGGGAAAGAAAAAAGAGAGAGACCCAGGAACTGATGCAGACCACACGACGCGTGGGAAAGACTATCCCGTTGATTAAGTGTCCCTGACCCTCATACATGTGGCATTAAGTGACTCGCGCTCGGGATTACGAGGTGTCGTAAGCTATTTGCCGTCTTGATGATTCTTGCTGGATTGCGCGGTACCAGTTCTCCAGCGATGGCGACGGCGCTGCCGCTCGGCGTTTTCATGATGGATGGAACATACGTCGGAACGATGCCGTGCTCTGCTTGTACTGGAGTATGGACCGAAATCACTCTCGAATTTTCCGAAGGCGTGAACGGTGGGAAAGGCAGCGGCGATTTCAAGATGATCGAAAGACGTATCGGCAGCAACGCCGGGCAGACCGTCGTGAGCACAGGGACATGGTTTGTCGTTAGTCACCGCACCGATGGTTATTATCAAGAGAGCGGTGTGATCGAGCTGCTTTCAAGGCTTGATGATGGAAAACTATCCAGTCCCCGCTTCTTTATGTGCGTACTCGGCCAGAAATTGCAAGCCGTAGGTAACGAAATGCGTCCGGTTTCGAACGATGGGACGCAGTCTCTGTTCCGGGTGTGCTGTCCTGTCGCTCCGCTATTTAATTACGAGCTTGGACCCTCAGGGCGCGAAATAAAGCCGCCAGTTAAAGCGATCTAAAACGGGCACTCCCGCTGCTGTGCTACTGAACCCGAGAAATGAGGAGCGACGAGCATGCTACGTTGCTGCTGGCGCTGGGACGTCGGATGCTTTCAGGTTGACGCGGAAGGCCGTACCGCTCGGGCTACCTTGGTCGGTGAGCAGAATCTTCGTTGGTGCGTATCCGGCGGGGACGATGAACTGAATTGTTCCGCGCGCGGCCGCGCCCGGTTGCAGAGAATAGAACGCGCTATAGACGCTCACTGGTTTGCCGTCGATGGTCACGCCGTCAGCGTCCGAAATCGCCGCCCCGAAATAACCGGTCCGAGCCGAGTGCGTTCCGTTGGAGACGAGATAGGAAAAGACAAGTCCGCGCTGGCCGTCCGCCGGGGCATATTCCGCCGCCGTCGAGGTGCGCAAGCCCATATGTCTCACGCGGACCTTCCCATTGAATAGTATCGAAGTCATGCCGCCGCTCACGCCGTTCAATTGATTTGCCCCACCAGGAATAGGTGTGGGCGCGGCCGAGGCGGCTGCGTGCCAATTTGACTGGAGTATACCAGCTAACGCAATCGCGAGGATGAAAGAAAGGGCGGCTATTTTGTGCACTGAGTTCTCCGTTCACGGGTGGGCTTCAATCGACAATTGAAGGCATCGATGAAGTCGCGAAGGGCTCGATTCGCCATCTAAACCGTCTTTGTGAAGTTGGCAATTGGATTCCCTTTGTAAAGAGGACGCCCGGAACTACGTTTTTGGAATTTCGGATAGCGGGGCAGGCTTAAAGCGCCTGGCGAATGGTTGCCGCGCCGAGCACTTCTTCACCGGCCGGATCGAACATTGCGACTAGTTGACCGGGTGACACCGCGCGAAGCGGTTTCTCGAATCGCACCTCGAGCGATCCATCGGCTGCGAGATTCGCGATTGCCGGCACGGTGCTTGAACGATAGCGGACCATTGCGAGGATACGCGTGTTCCCATCCACGAAGCGATCCGGCCGAATGAGATTGAGCTCATCGGCGATCAAGCCGTGTGCGTCGAGCTCGTCTTCGCGTCCGATCACGATGGTGTTGGTGCCCGCGTCTATCCGCGTAACGTAGCGCGGCGCGCCCGTCGAGCTGGGCAAACCCTGGCGTTGCCCGACGGTGAAGTTTGCGATGCCGGCGTGAGCGCCGACGATCTCGCCGGCAGCCGTCACAATGTCGCCGGATTTGCGTAACCGGGGGCGAACGCGCTCGAGCACTTCGCGATAATCGCCCCCTTCAACGAAGCAGATGTCCTGCGATTCAGTCTTGTCATGCACCGATAAGCCGAGTCGCTTGGCATGTCCGCGCGTAGTCTGCTTGTCGAGATCGCCGAGCGGCAACAGCAAGCTGGAGAGCTGATCGGCGCTCAGTTGGGCGAGCGCGTAGGCTTGGTCTTTGGCGTGAGTTCCGCGGAATAGGTGCGGTCCGTCGCTTCGATGTTCCAGCTTAGCATAATGCCCGGTTGCGACATAATTCGCACCTAGGCTGTCGGCGTACTTGCGCAGGGTTCCGAGTTTCACGAAGTTATTGCAGGAAACGCAGGGGTTGGGTGTGCGTCCGCTCGCGTAGTCTTCGGCAAAACGATCGATCACGGTGCGGCGAAACGTTTCCTCGAAATTCAGCACATAATGAGCAATTCCAAGCGCGGCCGCGGCCCGACGCGCATCTTCAAAATCATCGATACCGCAGCAACTCTTAGCGTGGGGGGCTTTTGTCGGCGAATACATCTTCATCGTGACACCGATGACCTCATAACCGGCTTCCACCAGCAGGGCAGCGGCCACCGCCGAATCGACTCCGCCGCTCATCGCGGCGATAACACGTGCTTTTTTCATCATTCCCGAGAACAGGATAACAGGATAGAGGCGCTAACAAAAGCCCCAATGTCTGCTCTTGGTGAACGCTTCCGCGCCGCTCGCGAAGCCCGCGGTTTGTCGCTCTCGGATGTCTCCGAGCAGATTCGCATCCGATCGGTCTATCTTTTAGCGATTGAAGACGAGAACTGGGCGACGATCGGCGCTCCGGTCTACATCCGGGGCTTCTTGCGCACCTACGCCCGCTTCCTGGGCCTCGATCCCGAGGAAGCGGTCAGCGACTTTAACGCCGCGGCGCCATCGGGTGCGGTCGGCACTCCGCCGAATGGAACATCATACGCTCCGCCGATAGGCGAGCGCCGGGGACTTTCGCCACTCATTTGGGTGGCCAGTGCGATTGCGATCGTGCTCATCGGCTTTGTCGTCTACAACTTTTTCACGCTTGGGCGACCTTCGATAACCTTGAGCCAAGTGACCGCATCTCCTCTGGTGACCGGCCAACCCTCGCCCTCGCCGCCGGTCGCGAACGTTCAGCCTACCGGATCGGAGCCGTGCCCCAGTCCTGCCGAGCTTGGGTCGCCTTGCCCCACAACCCAACCACTATTGGGAGCGCAGACCTTGGGCGTGCGGCTTTCGGCGGCCTCATGGATGCGGATCACGGTTGACGGGAATGTTAGTATGGAGGGTACGTTTCCGGCCGGGACGTCTAAGACGTTCCGTGGCAAGGTCGCGCTCGTTCGGGTCGGCAATGCCGGCGGCGTCGAGATTTTAGTCGACGGCAAGAGCGTCGGAAAATTGGGCCCGAGCGGAGATGTGATCGAGCGCTCGTTCACGCTCTGATCTTCAAGGGGATTTAACAGTGCCAAGCGATTCATCATTCGACGTTGTATCGAAGATCGATCAACAAGAGTTGGACAACGCCCTGAACCAAGCGCGTAAAGAGATCGCGGGCCGATTTGACTTTAAGCACAGCCAGACCAGCATCGAGAATACCGACAAAGAGATCACCGTGATCTCCGACGACGAGCTTAAGATGAAGAACGTCATCGATATCATCCAAAGCAAAGCGGTTAAGCGCGGTATCGATATCAAGGCGCTCGAACTCGGGAAAGTCGAGCCGGCCGCGCTAAGCACCGTCCGCCAGGTCATCAAGCTCAAGAACGGCATTCCAAAAGACAAGAGCAAACTGCTCATGGAGACAATCAAGGCGCTCAAGCTCAAGGTCAGCGCCCAATATCAAGACGAGCAAGTGCGGGTTTCCGGCAAGAACCGTGACGATCTGCAAGCAGTTATCGCTGCCCTCAAAGCGATGGAATACGAGTTGCCGCTGCAGTTCGTGAATTATAGATAGCATGTCGAAGCGAGTCTCGTTCGTGAGCTTGGGCTGCGCCAAGAATTTGGTCGACACCGAGGTGATGATCGCAAAGCTTGGCGCAGCCGGCTGGGAGCTTACTCCGGACGCAGCCCTCGCGGATACGGTCGTCATTAACACGTGCGCATTTATCGACCCGGCCAAGGCCGAATCGACTGAAATGATTTTGGAACACGCTCAACAGAAACGCGCGGGCCAGCAATTGATCGTAGCCGGCTGCCTGGCGCAGCGGTTCGGCGATCAACTGCAATCGCTTATCCCCGAAGTCGACGGCGTCATCGGAACAGGCGCCTATGCGGGAATCGTGGATCTGCTCGAAGACGCGCGCGCCGGCTATCATCCGATTCGGCTGCAGTTCGACGCCGAGCCCGAACACGATTTTTTGCCGCGCTTGGTGACCACGGCGCAGGCCACGGCCTACCTGAAGATCGCCGAAGGCTGCGATCATCCGTGTACGTTCTGCATTATTCCGCAGTTGCGCGGCAAGTTCCGCAGCCGCAGTGAAGAGTCCATCCTAAAGGAAGCGCTGGCTCTGGCAGAAGCCGGCACCAAAGAGCTGATTCTCATCGCGCAAGACACCTCAATGTGGGGTCGCGACCGCGGAATCCGGCGCGGAGGTCTCGCGCAACTGCTCGAAAAGCTCAGCCAGGTCGAAGGCATCGAGTGGATTCGGCTGCTGTATCTCTATCCCGCGACCGTCGATAGCGAACTGATCGACGCCATGGCGCGGTTACCAAAAGTGTGCACGTACATGGACATGCCTTTGCAGCACGCACATCCCGAAGTGTTGCGCGCGATGCTCCGCCCGAGCAACGGAGAGCGGTATCTCGAAATCATCGACGAGTTCCGCAAGCGAGTACCGGGCATGACCATGCGCTCGACCTTTATCGTCGGTTTCCCAGGCGAAACTCAGGAACACGTGGAGTATTTGGAAGCATGGATCGGACGAGCTGAATTGGA
>JBDTCU010000133.1:0-7462 GCA_039923415.1 Vulcanimicrobiaceae bacterium | reverse complement strand
TTTCCTTGGACTGGGGCAGAGTCAACTTCTTTCTGGGTGAAGTTTTTCGCAACTTTACTCGCAACGCCGGAATGCAGGCGACTGCGATCGGTACGGTCACGGTTACGATCATTCTTCTGGGTGTTTTTTTATACGTGCGGGGCATGGTAGCTCACGTTGGGGCCGAAATATTTAATCAGATCGAAATTTCAACCTACCTGACGCCGAATATCACGCCTGCAAGAACGGAGGCATTGCGCACCAAACTCGCGCAAGACCAGCGGATTCTCTCGGTTCAATTTATCTCGAAAAAGGACGGCCTGCGAGAGCTGCGTTCGCGCATGAAGGGTCAAATCGACACCTCGATCCTGACCGAGAACCCGCTGCCCGATAAGATGCGGATTCGAGTGCGCGCACCCGAAGAGGTGAGCTCCGTTGCCCGTTACGTCAAGTCTTTACCGGGCGTTGCGACGGTGAATTACGGGCAAGATATCGTCACCCGCCTGCTCGTCCTTGCCAAGGTGATGCGCAGCGTCGGAATCGCAGTGATCGCGCTCTTTATCCTTGTCGCATCGATTATTATCTCGAATACGATTCGATTGACCGTCTTTGCGCGGCGCCGCGAAATTTCGATCATGCAGCTGGTCGGCGCCACCAACATGTATATCCGCGCACCGTTCATCTGCGAGGGTTTCCTGGACGGACTGTTCGGCACTTTGCTGGCAGTCATTCTCCTTGGAGTCGCGCGTGTTGAAATCGTACCGAAGATCATGGCGGCACTGCCGTTCGTGCAGCTGAATGCCGGGGCCGTCGATCTGGGCCGGCTTACCCTTGAGTTATTCATCGTCGGCGGTGCCGTCGGGATAGTGGCATCATGGATATCAGTCGGACGTTACCTGCGGACGTAACTCGCGAGCTCCTTGATGAGCTGCTTTCATTCAAGGTTCTTTACGAATCGCTAAGCCGGCTGGTTGCGCAAGGCATCGTCGAACTCACCGATCAGGGTGAGATCGTCCGGTGGAACTATGCGGCCGAGACGATTACCGGGCATTCCGCTCAGAGTTTGGTGGGCGCTAATTTCCGCGATCTGCTTGACGACGGCAATTTGAACGCACTGTTCGATGTACCGGCCGACGGAGATCGGCATCGGGTCGCCTTTCGGCTGCGTGACACCGCCGGCAACTTTACCGAGCTGCGCGGTGCATGCAGCGCGATCAAAACCGGCAACACTATCGAGAGTTGGATGATCGCATTTGGACCGTCGTTCAAAATTGAAGAGATCGAGCAGCTCAAAAACGAGCTGGTCAGCACGGTTTCGCACGAACTCAAGACCCCTCTGGCTGCGATCAAGGCCTATACTGCAACATTACTCGCCAACCCAAGCTTGTACGAGACCCAGCGGACCGAATACCTCACGGTGATCGAGCAGCAAACCGATCGCCTCTCGCGTTTGATCGACGATATGCTGTTGGTCAGCCGGGTCGAAGCCGGCCAGATGCTCAAACGGCGGGTGCCGATTTCGCTGGATGCGCTCCTGGACCGGGTGTTCGATCAGCTTGGATACGATCATGCGCTCCATCGCGTCCTGCGCGAACATACCGACTTACTGCTCTCCGGTGACCCCGATCGTCTGCTCGATGTGTTTTCACATGTACTTGAAAATGCGATTAAGTACTCTCCGGATGGAGGCACGATCTCGATAACCGGACGTCAAACTTCGGGTCAAAGCGTCATCGACATTCGCGATACCGGGATAGGGATCGCCCAGGAACACCTTTCATACATTTTCGATCGCTTCTACCGGGTTGAAAGCGAGTTGACATCCAGTGTGGGCGGCAGCGGCCTGGGTCTCTTCATCGTCAACGCGTTGGTACGCGCGCATGGAGGAACGATTACCGTAAGAAGCGAGCTGGGCAACGGCACGACCCTAACGCTGACGTTGCCGGTTCGCCCGTGAAGCACTTTGACGACGCCGAAGGCAGATGCATTTTGGTGGTCGATGACGATCGCAATTTGCGTAAGATCATCGCGACCAATTTGGAGTTGGCCGGATACGACGTAAAGGCGGTCGAAAACGGGGCCGAAGCACTCCAGCTTCTGGATACATTCCAACCGGATTTAGTGCTGCTCGATATCATGATGCCGGTCATGGACGGCTACGAAGTCGCCCGGCGAATTCGCAAACATCCTTCGAACGGCAACGTTCCGATCATCATGCTTACCGCAAAAGGTGAAGTCGAAGATAAGCTGGCCGGGTTCGAAGCCGGAGCCGATGACTACATTACAAAGCCGTTCGGCCCTCAGGAGATGCTCGCGCGCGTTCGCTCTAAAATCCGGCGCGTCGAAGTTGATTCGTCGCTTTCCCCGCTGACGCGCCTGCCCGGCAATCTTGCAATCGAAGGCGAATTGCGACGACGGCTCGCAAGCGACGATCCGTTTGCGGTGCTCTATCAAGACCTCGATAACTTCAAAGCGTTCAACGACGTTTACGGCTTCACGCACGGAGATGAGGCGATTCAACTAGTCGCATCCAGCACGATCGACGCCGTTCACCGCCGCGGCACCCCTCGCGATTTTGTCGGACACATCGGTGGCGATGATTTCCTGATCGTTACCCAGCCCGACCGCGCCGAAGAGATCGCTCGCGAAATAATTGCTACCTTCGACCGCGAGATTCGTTTGCTCTATAAGCCGGTGGATCTACGTCAAGGGTATATCGAGACGCGCGATCGACGCGGAACCCTCAATCGCTATCCAATAATGTCACTCTCCATTGCGATCGTCAGCAGCGAGAGCGGGCAACTTAGCAACTACGCGCAAATCGGCGAAGCCGCAGCCGAGCTCAAGCAATATGCAAAATCAATCGGGGGCTCGGTTTTCGTAAAGGATAAGCGTCGCAAATGAGCCGTTCGGTCGTCCTACTGCTGATCTTCAGCCTGTTGCCGAGCGCGGGGTTTTCGAGCGGACTGGATTCGCGCATTCAAGCCGAGCGCACGAAATCAGATCAGATTCACCAGCTCCTTCATCAGAAACGCGGCGAACTCAACGCGGCGAAAGTGAGGGTCGGCAACCTGCAGGCGCAGCTCGCGCAAACCAATTCAGCGATAGCGACAGTCAACGTCCGAATCGGTTCACTTCAAGAGCAAGCGAACTCGACCGAGCGAAGGCTTTCATGGAATAGCATCCAACTATCTGCGGCTAAAAAGACGCTTGCATTGCACGACGACCTGTTGCGAAAGCGGCTGGTCGGCATCTACGAACGCGGCAACTTCAGCTATTTAAACGTTCTTCTGGCGGCAACGTCGTTCAGCGACTTTGTCGAACGGTGGGACGATCTGCGGCTTTTGATCGCGGCCAATCAGCGCGCCGTGCGCGAACGAAAAGCGTCCGAGAAGCGGGTCGCGTCGGTTGAGTCCGCGCTTGTATCCGCCCAGATTGCGTTGCAGCAGCAGCAAGAGGATCAGCGCCGCGCGCGCAACCAGCTTGCGAGCCTGGCCGACGAGCGCTCGCAGCTCGTTTCGGTGGCCGATGCGCAGCGGCGGCATATCGCCGGCCAGGTCGCCGAGATGGAGGATCTTTCCTCAACAGAAGAAGCCAATCTCGAAGCGCTGATCGTCGAGCGTCAACGCGAACTCGCAGCGCAGCGCGCCGCTGCGCGCCGGGCTGCCGGCATCGTCGGCAGCGCTCCCGAGGGGCCGCCCGGCTCGCTTGCCTGGCCGGTCTCCGGCACGATTACCTCGCCGTTCGGCATGCGCCGCAACCCGTTCGGCAGCGGCCTTGAGTTTCACCAGGGGCTCGATATCGCGGCCCCGACCGGTACCACGGTGACGGCGGCCGCATCAGGCACGATCATTTCGGCCGGCTGGTACGGCGGATACGGAAATTATATCCTGATCGATCACGGCGGCGGGCTCTCGACCGGCTACGGCCACCTGTCGCAGATCTTTGTGGCGGCCGGACAAAACGTCCAGCGAGGGCAAGCAATCGGCGCAGTCGGTTCGACCGGCGCCTCAACCGGCCCGCATCTCCATTTTGAGGTGCGGATCGGGGGAAAGCCGGTCGATCCTGCCCCCCGGCTGCATTAATTTTCGGGTCGGGGGCAACTAGTTACGCCGATGTGGGTATCTAAGCGGTATCCGCGGGCTAGGATTCGGCCGACCAAATCTGCCTAGCAGAGACCCATAGGAAGGAAGTTCGTCCCCTTTGCCACCAAAATTACGTGCGCTCGTTGCAGCGCTTATCGTTGCCGCCTGCGCGCTCGCCGGCGCATTGTACATTGGGTATGCCAGCGGCATTCACGCCGCCGCCCACACCGCCGACCTCGGAAACAACAGCGTCGCATCGATCGATCTGCGGTCGCTCTTGGAGCCGCAAAACGGGAACGAGCGTCTCGTCGATATCGCGTTTCGCCAGGTAGAGAACAGCTATTACAAACCGGTTAATGCGCAAACGCTGCTGACCGGCGAACACACCGGGCTATTGGCTTATCTGTCCCACGACCGCAAAATCAAGAGCCCCACGCTGCCGAAGCTTTCGGCTACCGGCGATCAAACTCAGGATGAGCAGCGTCTCGATGCACAGGTCGCCTACGCCCAGACACAGTATGGCGGTGCGATCGGGAGCGATGCGCACGTCGAGCTTGTGCAAGCGGCGCTCACCGGAATGTTGAGTTCGCTCGGAGATCCTTACACCGTCTACCTTTCGCCCAAAGAGATTTCGGGGTTGAATGAATCCCTTTCAGGGGGAAACTTCGGCGGTATCGGCGTGTATCTCTACGAATTAAAAGACAAGAGCGTGCTGCTGCAGCCGATCGACGGACTGCCTGCCTCGGTGGCGGGAGTCAAAACCGGCGACATCTTGGTGCGCATTGACGGGAAGCCGACCAAGGGACTTTCGCTGGATCGGGTTGCTCAGTTAATCCGAGGCGAACAAGGCACGACCGTTCACGTCCAGACCCATCCGCTTAGGGCTAAAACACTTCATATCTTTGCAATCGTGCGTCAAATCATTCACGTACCGACCGTCAAGGCCAAAATGGAAGATGGTTTCGACTATATCCGGTTGAGCGATTTCGGCGAGACCTCGGCGGCTGAGATCAAGAAAGCTCTGCTTTCCGGCCGCGCCAAGAATGCCAAGGGTTACATTCTCGACCTTCGCGATAACGGCGGCGGTTTGGTCGACGCCGCAGTGAAGATATCCAGCTTTTTTATTCCGCAAGGCGTGATTGTTTCCACGATCAGTCGGGACGGCTCCAAGGACGAGCAAGAAGCCAACGGCGAGCATATTCCGGGTTTGAGTCCGCTCGTTATTCTGGTGAACAAATACACGGCGAGCGCCTCGGAGATCACGTCGGGGGCGATTCAGGATTATAAGCTTGGAACGCTATTAGGAACAAAGACCTTTGGAAAGGGCGTTGTTCAGAATATCTACCCGATGCCGGACAACAGCGCGCTGAAAATCACGACGGCGCGATATGTGACGCCGCTCGGACGCGACATCCAGCACAAGGGAATCGAGCCGGATATCGTGGTGCCTCAGAACGCCGAGGATCCGGGACTGATCGATACGCCCAAAGACAAGCAGCTGGCGGCTGCGAAGGCACACCTTCGCGCGCAACTCGCCGGTCATTAAAGGACAGCATGAAACGTCTCGCACCCCTTCTCTTCATCGGCGCGCTCATTCTCATGGTTATGCGCGCTCCGGCAGCCCCGGCTGCATCGAGCGGATTCACCCCGCTCGATGCAGCCGAGATCCAGCTTGGGTATCAGAACCTCACCCAGCAGTTTTATAAGAAGACCGATCCGCAAGCAATTCTAAACAGTGCTCGCAAGCAATTGTTGGTCGTCTTGCAGAAGGGCGGCGTCGCGAATGCGCGGTTGGCAAGTTTGCATGCGGGCGCGGACGCGCAAACCAATACCCGTGCGATCGAACGCGAAGTGCAAGCGGCCGCGCACCTGGCCCATTCACACGTCAGCGTTCAGGATCTCACCTATGCGGCAATCTCCGGAATGATGCAATCGGTTAGCGATCGTTACACGGTGTTTTTGACGCCGCAAGAGTACGCTGCGCTGAACGACAGTCTCGATGGAGGCAAGCCGTTCGCCGGCACCGGGATCGTCATTCAAGTCGACGAGCAGACAAAGTACATCGACGTAAGCAGCGTGGTCCCAAACGCGCCGGCCGACAAAGCCGGCGTTCAGCAGGATGACATCATCACGGCGATTGACGGCGTCAGCACGAAGGGTCTAACACTAACGCAGGCCAGCTCCAAGCTGCGCGGCAAAGCCGGCACTGCAGTCGCGCTCACGATTACTCGCGACGATAAGCCGCTCCCCACCTCGATAACCGTCGTCCGTGCGGCGATTCAGCAGCTCAGTGTGTATGAAAAAATGCTGCCGAATAAGATCGGTTATGTCGAACTTACCGTCTTTGGGCGCGACACCGGTACAGAATTAACTGCAGCGCTTGACCGACTGCAGCAGCAGGGCGCGCGCGCCTACGTAATGGATCTGCGAGACAACGGAGGGGGCTATCTCAATGCAGCCGTCGACGTGAGTTCCAAGTTTATCGCCAGTGGACCGATCGTTTCGGTCGAGTCACGCGCATCCAATATCACGACGCTTGAGGCCAATAACACCGCGATCCCCCCGGCTCCGCTGGCTGTTCTTGTCAACGGGCATACCGCCTCGGCCTCCGAGATCACATCCGGGGCGATTCAAGACAGCGGCGTCGGTACCATCATCGGTACCAAGACGTTCGGGAAGGGCGTCGTGCAAACGATCTATCAAATGCCCGACCTCTCGGCGGTCAAAATCACAACGGCCCGCTACCTCACGCCGCACAACCGCGACATCAACCACCTCGGAATCGCGCCGGACATCACGCTCGCGGAGAATAAGAATCCGCACTACGGCGATCCGGCTCGCGATCTTCAACTCGTGCGCGCGCTGAGTTTCTTGGAAGATAAGCTGGCACATCTTAACAGCAGCGCCGGGTCGTAACCCTGAACCTGTTCGATTCGTTCAGTCTGCGCGGCGTAACGCTGCGAAATCGGATCGCGGTTTCACCGATGTGCGAGTATTCCAGCCAAGATGGGTTTGCCGCGCGGTGGCATCTGGTACACCTGGGCAGCCGGGCCGTCGGCGGGGCCGGCCTGGTTTTTACCGAGGCGGCCGCCGTCAGCGCCGAGGGCCGAATCTCGCCTAGCGATCTGGGCATCTATCGCGACGAACATATCGAGCGGCTGCGCGAGATCGTGGATTTTATTCACGACCACGGCGCGGTTGCCGGAATCCAACTCGCACATGCCGGTTTTAAGGCCAGCACACCGGCACCGTGGATCGGCGGCGACCCGGTCGCGGTAAGCGCGGGCGGGTGGCGGCCGATCTACGCGCCGAGCCCCAATCCGTTCAAAGACGGCTGGATCGTTCCACAAGTACTTACTCCAGACGAAATTACGGGCGTCGTAACCCAATTTGTGAAC
>JBDTCU010000132.1:0-6376 GCA_039923415.1 Vulcanimicrobiaceae bacterium | reverse complement strand
CGGGTCCGCCGCTTCCGGGAATTCCGACGCCCGAGCCATTGCCGACTCTCGCACCCGGCACGACGCTTCCGGCGGAACGTAAAGGGGCAGCAATACGTCCTACTCCGCAACCCGAGCCGATTCCGGTAAACGTTCCAACGCCGGCCTCGGAGCAGGAAACTCCGCCGCCGATTAAGGCGTCACCGAGTACGCGCTCATCTGCTCGGCCGAGTGCAACTCCCCTACCCGCGGCGCTTCCGACGGCGTTTACTCAAACCAACGTCTTCATTTACGGGTCAGCACCACAGAACAACTACGCGCAACCCCAGGCGCCGCCGCAGATATTTTACGCCCAGGTCGGTCCTTCGGTGCTCAGGGCCGGGGATGCGCTGACGATCTCGGCGATTACGAGCACGAACGTGACTCGGCTGACCTTCGGCGCATCCGCGCTGCTTGCGTCGACTTCCATTTCGAGTATCGGGCCCGGCAAGTGGCAGGCGACGTTTACTTTTAATACGGGCGGCCTGACACAAAGCTCCGGAAATATTCAAATGACTCTAAACGCGTACAACTCCTCGGGCGCCGTCGCCACCATTCCGATACCGATTTCACTGGTAAATCAATGACGCGAGTTCGCAAAGCAAGGCTGCACGGCGCAGTCTTGGCGCTCGTGGCCTTATCGCTAGGAAATTGCGCGAAACTTCAAAATGGGGGCGTTACGCCGACCCCTAGCCCCACTCCGACGCAGACTCCGGGTCCGTGCAGCACGCCGGACACGACCAGCCCAAACGTTGTGATCGTTGCGATGGGAAGCTCCATCGGAGCCGCAACCGATTCGACCTATGGGAACATCGGCGGCTATGCCGTCGGCGACGCAGTTAACGACATCTTCCCAAATCAAGCGGCGACAATCACGAAGACGCTCAGCGGCGCAGCAATAACACTGAGCAATACGCTTCAGTTCGTGAACATCGAGAATGGCACGTCTGCGGTCAACCATTCCGCCGCTGGTTTTACGACGACGTCGTTCCCGGCCACGCCGTATACGTTTCCCGTCGCCCTCGCCTCGCCGACCAACACCATCATAGGAAGTGGAGCATGGTCGACTGGCCGGGTCAGCAGCGCGCAGTCAAATCTCTGCGCCTCTCAAGAGTTCACGCTCAAGGCCGGCACGTATTATTTCGGCGACATCGACTTCTACAACATTACAACGTTCCGAGATGTCCTAGTTGTCCAAAGCACCGGCTCATCTTCCGTGCGCGATCATGAGAAGAAACCCCCGATATAGCGAGAGTTTCTAGACGCGAGACCTTTGTGTAGGCCAAAAATCTGGCGACGTTGAAGGGGCTCGAACCCTCGACCTCCGCCGTGACAGGGCGGCGCTCTAACCAACTGAGCTACAACGTCAAAATGGCCGGCAACGGGTATTATCAGTCGGTCCGGCCGGACCCTTTTGGGTGCCTCCGGAGCGATGGTGGGCACGGTTGGGATTGAACCAACGACCCCCCGCGTGTGAAGCGGATGCTCTCCCACTGAGCTACGCGCCCGATTTGCCGTTCTTAACGAACCGACCGATTCTACCCTACCAAGCCCGGCTTGTCTAGCGCGGTTGTCGACTGCGGAAATAGGGAAGAATGCATACCGATGCGACTGTTGACGTTTGGTCATGGCGCCGCCGGCGAGATCGATCTGGCCGCGTTGATTCGTGCAGCCGGGATCGAGCTTGTCATCGATGTGCGCAGCGTTCCCAAAAGTCGTGCGCACCCGCACGTCTGGAGCGATCAAATGGCGCGATGGGTGCCCGACTTGGCCGCGGCACGATACGAGTGGCGCCAAGAACTGGGTGGGTTCCGCCGGACGACCCCGCAGAGCCCGAACGTTTCGCTGCGCCATCCGTCGTTTCGGGGATACGCCGACTACATGCAGACGAAGCCGTTCATGCAAGCTTTTACCGCACTGCTGGCAACCGCCGGCGAACAGCCGACCGCGATCATGTGCTCGGAAACGCTCTGGTGGCGGTGTCATCGTCGACTCATCTCCGATGCGGCGGTTCTGCTGCATCAGATCGACATCCAACATCTCTTTCACACCGGCGTGCTGGCACCGCATCGGCTCACCGAGGGCGTGCGCGTGCTTCCGGAGGGAATACTGCAGTACGACGCCTGAATCTTCCGGCATGAGTCTCGCGTTTTATCTGTTGGCAGCGGTGACTGCGCTGCCCGCGTTGCGGCCCACTCCTCCGCCCGAGCCGCCGCACCCGATCGTCTCTCACCACGTTGTGAGCACCGGCTCCGCCGATGCACAAGCACTCTTCGATCGCGGGCTCACGCTTTACTACGCCTATAACGGCGGACAGGCCGTCGAGGACTTCGCACAAGCGCTCAAGCGCGACCAGAGATTGGCAATTGGGTATTGGGGCGAGGCGCTCGGGTACGGCGCGGATATCAACACCGCCTTAGACGAGCGGCACTTCAACCTGGCGAAGAGCGCGATAGCACATGCCGTTGCGCTCGAAACCGGCGGGTCCTCCGAAGAACGCGCGTATATCGATGCGATGGCCAAACGGTACGCCGGCCCTTGGCGCGATCACGCTCGCGCCGAGAGCGAGTATCGCGACGCGATGGCGGCACTGGTGCAATCGTACCCCAACGATGACGACGCCAAGACGTTGTACGCCGAAGCCCTGCTCGAAAAGCAGAGCGGCGACAAGCTCTGGAAACCCGACGGCCTGCCCACAACCAACGATACGAAAACGATCGTCGACCTGCTCGACGGCGTTCTCGCGCATAACCCCGCCAATATTATGGCCAATCACTTGTTCATCCACACCTTTGATTATTCGAACGACCAGCGTCGGGCGCTCACCTCAGCCGATCGACTTGCCGCAGACGAATTCGAACCCGCAGCCGAACATCTGACCCACATGCCGGCTCACACCTATGTTGAAACCGGCGAATACACCAAGGCGATCGCCAATAGCCATCGCGCCATCGAAATGTTTCATCAATTTTTGTCGTCCCCGGGAGCATACACCGAGCACGATCAGTATCTCGCGCACGATATCGACATCGGATTGCGTGCGGCCATGATGCTCGGAAATTACCACAACGCGCTCGACCTGGCTCGGCAATACGACGTTCGGACCGGTTCAAAGTCGGCCGAATTAGCCGCCATGCGACGTTTCAACCGCTGGACCGAGATTAGAACTCTCGCCCGCGGCAACGATGCGCCCGCGCGACTGGCCCGCTCGTGGGCAGCGGTTGCCGCGGGAAACCCAGCCGCAGCGCAATCGGAAGTCGAAGCCCTGCGCGCTCTTAAAGTCGATCCCGGCGAGGCTTTGCTTGCGAATATCGCGCTCTTGCAGAATCATCCCGCGCAAGCAATTGCGCAAGCGTTAGCCGGTGTAAAATCGGAGGGATCGCAGAGCGGTGAGTACGTTCCGAACTCTCCGGCGCTCGAAACACTCGGTGCGATCTACTACCGAGTGGGAAATTTCAGCCGGGCCAAACAGAGTTTCCAAAAAGCGCTCATCCTCTATCCTGGCGATCCTCGCGCGCTCTTCGGCCTTTCGCAGACGCTCGCAAAACTTGGTGAAACAGCGCAGTCGATCGCAGTTCAAGCGCGCTTCACCGCAATTTGGAAAGGCGGCGACACGACGCTTTCGATGACCGATCTTTAGTCAGCGCCCCGTGCGCGAGAGGTTAGTTCCTCTCGCGCACCACTTGTGCAAAATTGGCCAGCAGATCGCTCATGTGCTGAGCGCCTTCGGCAATTCGGCCGCGAATGTTCGAACTTCGTTCGCTCTGCGCCAAGCGGAGTAGGCGAATCTGCGAAGCCTGAGCAAGCATCTCATCGCGGCGCGAATGGGTCTCGGAGATGATCCAATGAACCATGATTACGCCTCAAGGATTCGCATGCGGCGAACCCACAAAGAAATTAGTGAATAAAAAAAGCCCCCGACGTAGTGCGGAGGCCTTCAGCAGGGTGAACGCTAGCGATTAGGCTAGGTTCGACCTCGAGCGCACTCCGGAGCAATGCCGCCGCCGCGCGGCGCGGTTGAGTTCATGACGAGTGACTTCATATGTGATTGCTCCTTCCTACTAGAATGGCGTCGTGTGTGTCATAAAGTCTTAGTACTCTACCATGCGTTTAGGGCTTTGTCAAACGCGAATTTCTCTTGACGGCATACATCGCAGCGTCGGCAACGTGCAAAAGGGCCGCGGCATCGCCGCCGTCTTGCGGAAAGATGCTGCACCCAAAGCTTACGCCGACACTTACTGAACGATCGCGCAAGGGAATCGGCGCACCGATGGCTGTTTTCAAATTTTGTACGATCTTCTCCAATTCCGCGCGGCTGTGCAATTGCTCGACGATCATCGCGAACTCATCGCCGCCCAAGCGTGCAACCGTATCAGACGCGCGCGTCTGTTCTTTTAGCCGTCGCGCGATCACTCGCAGCACTTCGTCCCCGGCAGCATGCCCAAGGGTATCGTTGACCGGTTTGAAGCGGTTGAGATCGGCGTAGACCACGCCGACGAAGAGCTGGCTGCGCTTTGCCCGCAGCAGCGATTGGGTGAGCCGGTCGGTGAACAGCAGCCGGTTTGCCAGCCCGGTGAGCGGATCGTGCTCGGCCCGATAGCGCTCGCGCTCGATGGCGTTCTGCAGCATCCGGTTGCGAACAGCCACTGCCAAATAGGGCACGGTCGATTCGATCAGGGTGAACTGCTCCGGCCCAAATTCGGTAAGCCCTTCACTCTGGATCGAGATCGCACCGATGGTTTCATCGCCGACTAGGAGCGGCATCGCAGATTGGGCCGGGTGGCTGCCGACATGAGCGGTGCCCGATGTGATGACGTCCTTGAGTTCTTGTTCGCCCAGCTCGGAGGCAAAAAATTGTGAAAGGGAGCCATGATCGTAGCGGAACTGCAAGAACGAGCCGTCGGGATTGCGCAGAACGATAGTAACCGTCGTCGCTTCTACAAACGATGAGAGCAAGTCGGAGAGCCGATCGAAGACTACGCCAAGCGAAAGCTCTGCGAGCAGTAACGCCGACATGCGGCGGGACAGCTCGGCAGCGCGGCTACGCTGTTGTTGTTCTAGCACTTCTCTTAAGGTATCGGACGGAAGGGTCGGCTCCCCCATACGCTTGCCTGCCTAACGGTAAAGCTCCTGCTTGCATGGTGTCAAATTCCCGCGCGAAGCATTTGACCCTTGGGACTCCCTTTGCTATACTCGGCAAGTTCGTTTTCCCGTAAGGGACTGGGGCGGTTAGCTCAGTGGGAGAGCACTTCCCTGACACGGAAGGGGTCATTGGTTCAATCCCAATACCGCCCACCATTTTCAGGAAGATAGCCTTCAATCGGGGCTGTCTTCTTTTCGGGCGCGCCCACAGGCGTCGAGCGGCCCTTCCGCCAAAAGGCCAACGTGATTTCGCAAGCCGACCAGTCGACCGCGCTCCCAGAGCTGCGCCACACCGCCGCCCACGTGCTGGCGTACGCCGTCCAGGATTTATTCCCCGACGCCAAGCCGACCATCGGACCCTCAATCGAGCACGGCTTCTACTACGATTTCGATCGCCGGGAACCGTTCACGCCCGATGATCTCGAACGGATCGAGCGGCGGATGCTCGAGATCATCAAAGCCGATTACCCGATGAGCGGCCAGGAAGTCACCTGCGATCAAGCCATCGAGCGCTTTGCGGGCAATCCTTATAAGGTGGAGCTGGCCCGCGATATTCCGAGCGATCAAAAGATCACGCTCTACACGATCGGCGAGTTCACCGATCTGTGCCGCGGCGGCCATGCGCCTACCACCGGCGCGATCGGAGCGCTCAAGCTGATGAGCGTGGCCGGCGCGTATTGGCGCGGCGACGAGCACAACCCCATGCTCCAGCGAATCTACGGCACGGCCTGGCATACGCAAGCCGAACTCGATGCGCATCTGCACTTCTTAGAAGAAGCCGCCAAGCGCGATCACCGCAAGCTGGGAGCCGACCTAGATCTCTTCTCGGTTGAGGAAGAGGCCGGTGGCGGCCTGATTTTCTGGCATCCCAAGGGCGCGATCATGCGCTCCATCGTTGAGAATTTCATCCGCGCGGGGCTGCTCGAGCGCGGCTACCAACCCGTCGTCACGCCGCACGTGGTCAGCGAAAAACTCTTCGAAATCTCCGGACATTTAGAAAACTTTGCGCACGGCATGTTCGGCCCGCTCGAAGTCGAGGAGCAGCGCTTCCGGCTCAAACCGATGAACTGTCCGGGGCACATCCTGATTTACAAGAGTCACATGCGCAGCTATCGCGATCTGCCGTTGCGCTACTCCGAGTTCGGCACCGTCTATCGTTTCGAGCGGAGCGGCACACTGCACGGTCTAACGCGCGTGCGCGGCTTCACGCAGGACG
>JBDTCU010000131.1:0-8086 GCA_039923415.1 Vulcanimicrobiaceae bacterium | reverse complement strand
ACCGCGCCGTCGATCCGCAGAGAGCTGGAGTTGAACGCATAGATTTTGGATGCGATCCGCTCCGAGAACGAGATCCCTCCGCCGCTATGGCGCTGGGGTCTGGTTTGAAAGAACACGATCCCGTTATATTCTCCCAAGACGTGCGCCGGAGTGGTGAGAGTCAAGCGCACCAGCTGGAAAGAGTTAGGCGGAACATCGAACTCGCGCGGATTGACCGTCGCCCACGTCGCCAGCGAGAAACGATCGTGTCCTGGTTTCGAGAAGACATAATCCCCGTTGGCTCCGACCGAGAAATCCGATAGCGATGCCTGAATATGGAGCGGAGTCGTACCGCTATTTCGCACGGTGATCGGAATCGTCTGAGTCGAGTTCGCGGTTACCGGCAACTCGAGCTTGGCTGGAGCCACATCGAGTGAGAGATCCGCCGGTGCCGGCAACGCTGCTGCGATGAACAACACCCCGAGGGACAGCGCAGCGATGATAGTCTTCTTCATATCAAACGTCATACCGGGCTCGGCGAATCTCCCCTTTTTCGATCTGGCTTAGTTCGGAATGAACTGAACGGTCATGACCACGCTGGCCGCGCCCGAACCGGCATTGGCCGGGAGGTTTAGTTGCAGATCTTCGCCCCCGAAGACCGGCACGCCGGCCGCTGCGACATTGCTGATCCAGGTGAATGCGCCGCCGGTTGGAGCAGTATACTGTTCGCCCGCGCCAGCTACTTGGCTGCCGCCGGCTCCCGCGTTAACGAGCGCTCCGCCGGTGCCTTGGGTAACGATCGCGCCACCGACATCGCACGCGCCGCTAAAGACTGCCGGGCCGACACCGCTGCGCGCCGAGGTGCCCAAGGCTCCTGCGGTAAGCGGGAAGGCTGCGCCGCCATTTGGATATGCGCAGATGGTCGAACCGCCGGGAGGTGCCGCGTCCAAATATTCGTTCACTTTGAATCCGCTGTTATCGTTGGTCTGAACCGATGCCGCAACTGCGTTCTTGTAGGTGCAGGCGGCTTCGGCCGCTGATAACGGCGTCATCGTTCCGTAATCTAGGTTGAAATCTGCTTGTCCGGTGCCTACGCCGCATTGTCCGGCGCCGGGATTGCCGAGCAGCGTTGCCGACGCGCCGCCATTGGCGAACGCGGCCGTATAGTTAGTGTGGATGAGCGCGTTCATCGTGACCGCAACGTTCCACTGAAGTTTGACTGAGCCGTACTGGGGGACTCCGGCTGCCAGCGCTGGGGTGCTCATCGCAGCCGCGCTTGCAAGCATTGCCGCTAGGGCTAGAGCTCGCTTCATTGTGAATCCTTTCTTACTTTGCAATTGCAAATCGGGGCTAGCGTTACCAAGCCGTCCATGGAGGGTGCTCTTCCGACCCTCATGTTTCAATCTTCGGAGGACGGTAAGAAGTCTTTAGCTCGCTTGGCTGTCCTAACGGAGTCTTAACGGCTTTACGGAGCAACAACAATTGGAATCCGTTCGCCGCGTCTGTTCAGAATAAACCCGCGGTAGGGGAGGCCGCCCGAACCAATGCGCAAGGTAAAACCGAAGATGTGCCCGATCGGGGCCGGAAGCTTGACCCTGTTTCCATCTTCAAAGTAGATTGTGTCGCCGGCTGAAACGGCGCCAAGCACCCGAGCGGTTACGCGCACGATTTGACCGGGCTTGGCATCGCGTGGGAAAGCCCGCGCGTAGACTAGCGGGATGCGGTTATCGACGCTCAGGCTAGCGTCGGCGCCGCCCGAACGCTCGCCGCGGACGTCGATATGAACGGCGTAATCGCCGTTTTGCAGACTGGGCACAGCGACGCGAGCGATCCAGAGATTACGCTTGGCATCATGGTGAAGCGGAAAGTTTCCGAAGACATCACTTTGGGCGAGCACCGACTTGGGGTGTCGCTGATCGGTGCTGGCAATCAGATCGACCAGCGCTCCAGGCGGCGCCTTCTCCGGCGAGAAGCTTGCCGTCACGGCCGCTTTGCTGCCGCCGGAATAGGTGAGAATAACCTGTTTGGCGGCGGCCCCGATCTTAAACACCATCCCCTCGACTGCCTCATCTCCGGTAACCGAGACGGGCCCTTCAGGCCCTTGAATGACCGCCTGACCATCCGGTAGGGTGTCGCTGTCCAGACTGAGCGTGTATTGCCCCGGCGGCAGATTGTCGATGATGAAGCTGCCGTCGTCATCGCTGATCGCGGCGTGCTCGCCAGGCTCGGCCACGACATAGACGTTGCGGGCGCCCTTGAGATCCCCGAAACCGGAGTCTGCGGTGTACAGCACGACTCCCTTAATCGATCCCAGACCCGCCAACAGCCAATCCAGCGGAGTGATGACGCCTTGCGAGACATCGATCGATTTTTGGGTTTGCCCCTGATTGCTCACGCTGGCGGGCAGGCTGTCGGGAATCAGTTCGATGGTATGTTTGCCCGGGGAAAGATGCCCGATTTGGTAACTGCCGTCCGCCGCGGTGTAGGCGCGCTGATTACCGTCGACCACCAAACCCGCGCCGGCCAGCCCAATCGCCGACCCGCCGGTCTGCACCAAAACGCGTCCGCCGACTCCGGCGAAGCTTCCCGCTCCGAAATCGACAATCGCAACCTGCCCCCCCTGGACGATGAAGTTTTGACTGCCGGCGTCAGCAATCACACCCGCCGGCAACGTCCCGGTCGCAAGTGTCAGGGTATGATTTCCGGGATGCACGAACCGGAACTCGAAGGCGCCGGTCCCATCGGTTCGCTGAGTGGTGCCGCCGTCGAGCGTGATGAGCGCATTCGGAATACCCCGGTTTCCGACCAAGCCATAGCTGGACGGAGCATCTTGAAGATAGACGTGCCCTTGAATGACGGATGGTAAATTCGGATTTGCGCGACCCGAATACCGCGCCGCGGCGCCGAACGCCAGCGGACCGACAAAATCGACATTCACATAGTGGGCCGAACCTCCGCCGATTCCGGTTTGATGGGTGCGCCCGTAGGTCACTCGAACTGAAACGACAGATGAAATCCGCCGCAGCACATCTGCAACGAACGTTTGGGCGACATAAGAACTGGTTGCGCTGCCTCCGCTTGTTTGGGTTTTCTCGACGTCGAAGCTAACCCCGAGGTCGGTTTTGCGTCCCAACGGTTTACTAAAGGACGCGAAGTTCTCATTTTGAATGGTTAAGCCGCCGCCGCCTGAGAGCCGGCCGACATTGCTTTGTAAGGAAAGAAAACCCCGGAGCAATGGGTGCGTCACGCCGAACGCGAACTGCGACTGCGTGCTGGCGCCGCTCCCGTTATTTGCAGTGATGGTGCTAGCCTGTGCGGTTTGAGTGAGATTGAAGCCGCGCAGCTGTTCGCTTAGCGAAAGACCACCATCGCGTTCGAGCGTGGTACTATCGGCCGACGAATTGCGAGCAAAGTTGATCAAGCTTTGCAGATTGACCGATCGACTCAACCGCAAATTGAGATTGACGGTGTCGTGAGTCGTGCGCGAGATTTGGTCGTTGATATCGCTGCGCAGATCGCCGTAATCGAAGGTGAGCGCGCCGCGGTCTCCCAAATTGCGGCGACTGGTCAGCGTTACACTGTTTTGGGCGTACTGAATTTGACCGAGCGCAACATAGCCGACCGGGATTGTTGTATAAGCGAAACTGGTGGAGGCTCGCGCACCGCTCAGATCGGCGTGCACTGCGTACGCGAGTCGCGTGCCGTTGGGTACGCCGAACAACCCTTGCGTATGAGTCAGGGCGGCTTCACCGCGAAGCGTTTGACCGGCTCGGTAGCGTCCCAACGCCAGGTCGAGCACCGAATCGCTCCCGCCGCTCTGATCACCCTTTGCCAGATAGGCCGACTCCGAAAGCAGCAGCCCTTTGCTGAACGCCTTGGTATGACGGATGCCGCCGACTCGAAATCCCTCGTTGTTTAGGCCGGTGGTTCGCGCCGCAATGAAATCCAGCTCATCGGCGCCGTGCGGGATGCCGAGCGTAAACCCACGGTTGAATGACCCGCTCGAGAGTTGGGTGTCCGAAGGACCGTTCACCGGGCCATACGCAAAAATATATTGCGGCGTGGTATAGGCCAGATTTATCTGCCCGGCATCGTAGAGGCCGTTGTTGGCACCGAGTACCTGGTTGAGCAAGATGGAGGAACGCTCCGTTCGCCGGCTGACCAGGAGCTGCATCGACAAGCCGACCTCATTCTGGTTCTGGGCACCTCCCAGCGAGGACTGGGTGCGGTGAGTGCCTACATCGGCACCACCGGTACCCGAGAACACAATCGGACCCTGCCCAAGCAGCGCGCGGACAGGACGTGGTGTGGGCGAGGGTGAGCCGCTTGGGCTTGACGCCGGTGTCGGCGATGGGCTCGGGGTTGGGCTGGCCGAGGGCGCAACCAGGTTCTCGGTGTTCGGAAAGGTCGGATAGGATGGGAGCTGAGTCGGCTCAGGCCGCGGACTTGCCGTACCAACCGGGGTCGGAGAGGGGCTGGGCAGCACTAGCGGCGGGGCGATCGCTACGGCGATCAGCCTAGGAAAGCAGCCCCCCCCTGCTGTGCACGAGCCGGCAAGCGCCATGCCGCCCCGGACCAGGGCCACGCCGCATAGGGAGACCACCATAAGCGCGAGGCCCAAAGCCTGCACAATCCGTCCGGTCGACACATAAGCTGTTGTCGGCCGGGCCAGAGAATTTTTACACTTCCGGGGGCCCGGCTACTGGAATTCTTAACAAGATCGCCGATAGCTATCATAAGAGCCACGGAGGGTTCGCTCGCTACGAGCCCCGCATAGCTCTCTTAGCCCACACTCGAAGCTCCAAGGATGGAGGCCGAAGATCGAGACATGGATGTGTTGCGCGAGGGCGCATCACAGGACGAAACGTAGTGGAGAAGATCACGTTGTGACCTGCTCTATTTTCGCTTTCGTTCATTCTGAGAGGCACGGATAGTGTCGTTCGGAATGCTTGGTATCGCAGGTACCGTTGAGTTAAATCTCAACGCCAACTCGGCGCGTCTCGACAATGCGACCAAGCAGCTCTCTTCGGGGCTGCGGATCACTACGGCTGCCGACGATCCGAGCGGGCTCGCACTCTCCGAACACAGCAAGAGCGTCAGCCTGGGATTGGAAGAAGGCCAGCGGCAGGTCCAGAACGCCAACAATGCGTTGACGGTCGCCGACGGAGCGCTGGCATCGATCACCTCGATTCTTCAACGCATGCGCACGTTGGTCGTTGAGGCAAACTCCGATATTGAATCGGATCAGCAGAAAGCAAATATTCAGACCGAGTTGGATCAGCTCACTCTGGAGATCAATCGAATCTCCCAAGACACGAACTTTAACGGTCAGCATCTGCTGGACGGAAGTCTGTCGAGCAAACTCGGCGTTCCGTCGCACGCGCTATACACCCAGAATCCAGCCACCGATCAGGGACCGCCGCTGGTCGATCCGGCCAGCGTTTCAGTCAGTCCGACCGCCCAGCAAATTCAGTTCTCCTTTACCGTCAATTCATTTGATTTGCCGAGCGATCAGCTGACGGTTACGATCGTTGCGAGCAGTCCGGATGCGTCTTTCGGTCCCGAGCAGACTCAATCGTTTCAGGTCACCGAAAATACCAACTATCCGACGATTATCGGCTTTCCGACACCGCTGACCATCAACGATCAAAACGCAAATCCAGTGCTTCAATTCAGCTTCAACAATATCGATCGCAACGATGTCGGAAAAACCTCGGTAATCGCAACCGTTCCGACTCAGAGCGACAACACGGGGCACCCGCTTGAGGTTAATGTCGGACGAGCCGAGGGCGACGTTGTGAGCTCGTCAATCGATGCGACCACCAGTATCAATTTAGGCGTGAACCAAATTCAAGTCGGCGATACACTCACCAATCAGGCCGCTGAATCGCGGCTCGATAACGCGCTGACGCTCATTACTGCGCAACGCGGCGATGTCGGCGCGCAGGAAGTCGCGCTGCAGGCTGCCGGCAGCAATGCCGCAATTGAAGACGTCGCCGAGATTGCTTCCGGAAGCGCGATCCGCGATGCCAATGTCGGCCAGGAGGCCGCCGCGCTCACCAAGGCTCAGATCCTAACCCAGCTTGGGACCTCGCTTCTCGGCCAGATCGAAACCGACGCGCGCCAGGTCGCCCAGCTCGTCGTCCAAACCTTCGCGGCAACTTCGAGCGGCAGCTCCGCCCACGCGCTCTAAAAGCGCTGCTAGTTGACGGTAACGGTGAGCGATTTCGATCGCGGCTTAGGATTTTGCGGGTCGCTGAAATCGGTTATGAATTTCGGATCTTCGCCGGCTGTGATCGTGCAGGTGCCGCTAGTGCCGGCCACCACATCGAACTCCGCGTAGGGACCTACGCCTTTCTGATTCTGATCGCTGTAGCCCGGCGGTTCTTCGCCATTGCCGTTGTCCGCACTGGTGTAGATATGGCACGCGCCGCTCGCCGCGATCCGCAGGACGCCATCCCATGGAACAGGCGCCGCAAGCGTTCCGGGTTTGTAACTCGGATCGTCGGCTACGAGGAGTTGGAATGAACGCCCTGCGGAGACGGTCTGCGTTGCCGGCGGCGGCGACGCGTTATGAGCGATGTTGTTGCAATCGGTGTTGTCGACGACTGGGACGCAGAGCGCGAGGTCCTGCGCGTTGGCGACGATCAGATTTCGATAGGTGGGGACGTTGAACGACGGAGTGTCGCACTCCGCCGTCGAGTTGTTGTTGCAGAGAAACGCGCTGCTCGGACCATCGAACTCGAAAACGCTGGCATCCGCCTTAGGTCTGCTGACGAAAAACTTCACGACCTGGCCAAATGTAATTGACGAACTCCCCGGATCGATCCGGCAATAGAACGAGGGCGTTCCGGCAATCGGAATGCCTTGAAGATCCGATACAAGCGCGCCCGATGCATCGTGTGCATTAAAGCAAGCCGACGAATACGATGTTCCGCCCACGGCAGTCGTGTACTGGAGGGAAAGGGTCGATGGGAGAGTCGGCGCATTCGATGTGAGGACCGAGGTTGCATTGGTCACGATCGGCAATGCCACCTCGGCGGTCGAGGTTTCCTGACGTATCGCGAGCGCCGAGGTCGTCATCGCGGGAAACGTCACCTTCTGCACGGTTGGAGTAAACGTAATGATCCGGCCGCTTGCAGTTGCGTCGCCGAGTTTAATCGACGTTATGACGCTCGGCACGGGAAGGGTCTGATAGAAACTAAGCCCGAACAGCGTCCCGCTCACGCTGCAGTGCACCCGCATTGTAAGGCTTTGCAACCGAATCGTTATTGGGAACGGGAACGGATTCTGTATTGAAATTGTCGGTGGCGGCGGGCACGGCTGCAAGGCGAGTGTCGAGCGGGCTGAGCCGATCGGGCCGACCGTTTGCAACGCGCGCACCGTTAGCTTCGCGTTCGGGGGCGCGCCCTGCGCACGCAGCGTAATACTGCCGCTATATCCCGGTGGAAGCGGAAGCGCGTAGCTCCCGCTTTGGGGACTTGGCGCTATGACGCTCGTTCCAACCGTCACGTACTGCGGCGCGGTGTCCGCGGCGACGGACTGCGCGGACGGAGGAATCTGATGGCCTCCTCCGCTGCATGACACAAACACAACTCCTGCGGCGGCCGCGGCCGCGACAGCAATGATCGCACGCGTTTGAACGAGTTTCATGACCGCCTCAATTCTTATCCGAAGGTTCTCCAGAGGGTGTAAAAGATTCGGTATCTTCCCAACACTCTCCAGGGTTCATTAAGCCACGTTCTTAGGTGCTTTGGTCCCTTCTCTCATGCCACGGACCGATGTATAATCATTGGACGTATGGAACCGCCATCGGGTAGCGTCGCGTTCCTTTTCACCGATATCGAAGGCAGCACCGTTCGTTGGGATCGGGATCCGGAAGCGATGAAAACCGCGGTGCGAACGCACGACGCGATGTTGAGGGCGCTGATCGCGCAACATCACGGGCACATCTTCAAAGCTCTCGGCGATGCGTTTTGCGTTGGTTTCCAAGACGTTGGGCAGGCGGTTAACGCGGCGCTCGACACGCAGCGAACGCTCGCAAAGGAAGATTTCTCGTCGGTCGACGGCCTGCGGGTCCGCACCGCGATACACGTCGGCGAGTCCG
>JBDTCU010000130.1:0-3363 GCA_039923415.1 Vulcanimicrobiaceae bacterium | reverse complement strand
GTATGCGTGCGGCCCGACCAGGCCGAATATCTGAGCCGAACGAGTACGATTGCGAGCATACCAATCCGCGAGCGCGCTCCGGTCGAGCGCCGGTCGCGAAGCCACGGCGTCCATGGGAACTGCTTACCCGATTTAGGAGCGCAGCCCTTGCGCCGAGGCGGTCAAAAATGCGTCGGCCGCGTCGGCGGGGACCGCCGCCGAGATGAAGTAGCCTTGCGCTCGGTCGCAATCGTGTTCCCGCAGAAAATCGAATTGAGCTTGGGTTTCCACGCCTTCAGCCACGACCTCAAGCCCGAGGCTGTGGGCCATCGCAATAACGGTTTTTACAATTGTTTCGTCGTTGGGTTCGGTGCCGATACCTGCGACGAATGATTGATCGATCTTCAGCACATCCAGCGGGAAGTGGCGCAAGTAGCTGAGGCTCGAATACCCCGTCCCGAAATCATCGACGGCGATGTGCATGCCCGATTCTTTGAGATCGCGCATGATCGCGACGGTTTGGGCAGCTTCGCTCATCGCTACGGTTTCGGTTATTTCGAGTTCTAAATGCGACGGATCGAAGTCGGCCTGCTCCAAGGCTTGCGCGATGCGCGACCGCAGGTCGGGCTGATGAAATTGCCGCGCCGAGAGGTTGACGGCCAAGCGCAAACCAGGGATGTGTTTGTGCCATTCGTGGGTTTGCCGTGCGGCGGTCCGGAGTACCCAATCGCCGAGTTGCACGATCAGGCCGCTGATCTCGGCGCTCGGGATAAACTGGCCGGGATAGATAATCCCGGATTTTGGATGATGCCAGCGAACTAAGGCTTCCAAGCCGACGACGGCACCGCTCGATAATCGCACTTCGGGCTGATAGTAGACTCGGAATTCGTCGAGCTCCAAAGCGCGGCGCAGCAATTTCTCTTGCGAAAGCCGCATTTGAATCGGCGCTTCGAGCGTCGGCGTGTAAAATTGGTAGGCGTTGCGTCCGCGATCCTTAGCGCGATACATCGCGATGTCGGCGTTTTTAATCAGCGCGAGGTCGGTCTTCCCGTCCTCGGGGTAGACGGCAATCCCGATACTGGCTGTAATGAACTGCTCGTAGTCATCCAACTGATAAGGATCGTCGATCGCATGGAGCAGCCGCTCCGCGACCACCCGGATGCTCTCCATACCGTCGCAGTCGGGCAGAAGAACGATGAATTCATCACCACCAGTTCGCGCAACCGTCGCCTGATCTCCGACCACCGAGAGCAACCGGTTGGCGACCAATTGCAGAAGATGATCGCCGTGTGCGTGACCCAGCGTATCGTTTATATCTTTAAAACGGTCGAGGTCGAAGAAAAGGACGGCGACCCTGCAGAACTGAGATTGAGCGTTCTCGATTGCGTCGCGCACCCGCTCTTGAAACATGACCCGGTTTGGCAGGCCCGTTAGCGTATCGAAATACGCCAAGGTGCGTAAATCCGCGCGCGCGCGACGGCGTTCGAGCGCTCCGCCAAGCAGAGCGGCCATCAGCGCGACCAAGTCGCGGTCGGTTTCCTCAATTTCGGTACCGCGACCTTGGCGAGATGCAAACAACAAGACGCCGTACCGCTCTCCCGCGACGGTTAGGACCTCACCGATTACCGCACCGTATCGGGCGCCCCCCACCTCGCGCGAATCGAGCACGGCCTGAGCGAGTGCAAGCAGTTCTATTCCATCATCAGAGCCGGATGAGTCCACCTCAAACCTGGCTTCGACAACCGGCCGATCCGGCGTATAATCGATAATTGCCGCAACATCCATCCGCAACAAACGGCAGCCCATCATGAGCGTCGTCATGACGTGCGAATCGGAGTAATTGCCGCTGGTTGCCATCAAATAGAGTTCGCGAATCCGCTGCGACTGGGTCTCAACTCTCAGTTGGTCTTTCTTGCGCTGGGTAATATCCTGGATAACCGCATAGATCCCGACGACTCTGCCATCGGAGAACTGCGGAATCATCGTCGCAACACAGGTGCGGGGCTGACCGTCAATCGAAGCCGACCCGATCTCCGAGGAGACCGACTCGCCGGCTAGCCCGCGTTCAAAAAAACTCGAAGTGCGCGCGATCTCGGCGCCCGCTAAAAAGTCCTTATAGCTCCGTCCTACCACGGCGTCACGAGGATAGTTTCCAATTCGTAGGCAGGCGTCGTTAACATCGAGAATCGTACCGTCGCAGTCCAGCGCCAGCACACCATCCGGGTTCTGCTGGAAGAGCGAGCGAAATCCCCGGTTGCGATCGTGGAGTTCCTGCGCCTGCTCCGCTATTAAGCGCTTTGCGGCCTTGCGATCGCTCAGGTCCTGAAATATAAAATAGATGCCGTCGACCACGTGATCTCGATACATCGGTAGGGTCGTCACAAAGACTTCCGTGACAGCACCCGATCGATGGATTGCATTGAAATCGAAGGTCAGGCTGCGACCGAGCATTGTTTCAGTTAGCGACCTTTCGACTATTTGTGCTCCCTCTTCGGGGGCGAAAGATCGCAGGTGACGTCCCAGGAGTTCCTCGCGGGCATAGCCGCTCATAGCGCAGAGCGCATCGTTGACTGCTACCAGGTTGCCGGCACAATCGGACGCGCCGACGCCCTGCGGATTCTCCGCAAAAAGCGATTCGAAATGAACGTCGGGACTAATGCGTGAGATACTCACGCAGTCCGTGTACTCCGCCCTCGCGGCCAAATCCCGATTCGCGGAACCCGCCGAAGGGCGAGCTCGGGTCGAATTGATTGAACGTATTGCACCACACGACGCCGGCGCGCAGATGCTGCGCGACATACATATTCTTGCTGCCCTGATCGGTCCAGATTCCGGCAGAGAGCCCGTAAGGCGTGTTATTGGCTTTTTCGATGGCTTCATCGGGAGTACGAAAGGTGAGAATCGATAGCACCGGCCCGAAAATCTCTTCGCGCGCGATCCGATGCGACTGCTGAACCTTCGTGAAAAATGACGCCGGAAAGAAGAAGCCGCGCTCGGGAAGCACACAGGACTGCTGCACAAGTGTGGCGCCTTCTTCGATTCCGGAACGCACCAGTTCGTTGATTTTATCCAGCTGAACTTTGGAGTTAATCGCACCGATATCGGTGTTCTTATCCAGCGGATCACCAAGCCGCAGCGTCTGAAGGCGCTCGGTCAGCCGGACCACGATTTCGTCATGCACGCTCTCTTGGACGAGCAGCCGAGAACCCGCGCAGCAAACATGACCCTGATTAAAGTAGATCCCGCTGACGATCCCTTCGACGGCTTGGTCGAGCGCCGCATCGGCAAAGATGAGGTGGGCCGCCTTTCCGCCGAGTTCGAGGGTGAGGCGCTTGCCGGTTCCGGCGGCAGCGCGCGCAATCTGCTTGCCGACTTCGGTCGATC
>JBDTCU010000129.1:0-5343 GCA_039923415.1 Vulcanimicrobiaceae bacterium | reverse complement strand
GGCCGGCATAGTGCTGGTTCTCACTGGGATAGCGTTCATCGGCTTAAAAGTGCTCCATCTCGGTTAGGAGTCGTTTGCTTGCAGCGCGAAGGCGTGGCAAATGAAGCTTGCAGCGCGGCTGCTCGATCTTGCGCATTCGCATGGAATGCGGTCGATCGTGGTGGTTGGAACCGGAAAAAATGTCGGGAAGACCGTCGTCGTGCGCGCGCTGTGCGAGAGCGCTTGGGCGGCGGATCCGACACTCGGGCTTACATCGATCGGCCGTGATGGTGAAGCTTTCGATGTTTCGGATGCGCTCGCCAAACCGCGGCTGTTCTTGCGGCAGGGAACGCTTATCGCGACCGCTCGAGCGGCGGTGCCGGCCACGCCGGCCTGCGAAATTGTTGATCTGTCGAACTTACATACTGCCATCGGCGATCTGCTATACGCTCGGGTGCGTACCGGTGCCTACTATGAAATCGCCGGACCGCCGACTGCTTGGGGGATCCGGGCGGTCATCGAGCGGCTCTTCGATCTGGGCTGTTCGCGAGTCATTGTGGACGGCGCGGTCGATCGAATCGCGGCCTTAGCAGGCGGTAAAGACGGCGTGATCGTTGCAACCGGTGCCGCTGCCGGCGCCACACCGCAAGAGGCGGTTGAGAACATTACTGCGCTGGTCCGCCGCTTAGGAGTTCCGATCGTCGATTCGGCGCGGCCTATGCTCAGAATCGACGGCGCGTTGACCGCTGAAGCTGCCGCCGCATTCTCGGAGGCTCGCGAACGGCGTCAGATTGTGGTGCGCGATCCGACGCAAATCACGTTCTCGGCAAAGGCGTTTCTGCGCGCTGCGGAGCGTCTTGATCTGCGCTGCGAACGCCCGCTCACGGTTATCGCGGCGACCGTTGCGTCGATCGGTCGCGAGCGATATTTCGAACCGGATGAGTTTGCGCGCCGGGTCGCCCAAGCAACTGCCCTGCCGACCTTCGATCTCTACACCGGCAAAGCGACCGCCGCGTGAATTGGGAGTCGTTTGCCGATCCGCTAACGCGCGGAGCGCTGCAACTCGACTGGCTGGCAGCCGCGCTGGAACCGGTTAGCGAGTACGGCCGGCGGGAGTTCGCTCTGCTCGTTCCGTTTTCTCCGGGACAGATCGAACCTCTGCGCGCCAATCTGAAGATTGTCGATCGGTTCGCCAAAGAACTCGATCCCTCGCGCGTCGATGCGATCCGCGATGCGCTTCGCGCGGCTCCGGATGCAATCGGAGCGATTGCTCGCGGCGCGATGGGCGAGACATTCACGGATGCAGCGCTTCTAGAGGTGCAGCGGTTCTGCGATGTGGTCGGTCGAGTACGCGGCTTACTGGAGGGCGTTCGCGCTTGGTCCAGCGAGGCGCCCGGTGAAATTGAAGAGGTTGCGCGAGCACTCGAACGGGGTCGGTCGGGGAAGTTTGGATTTTATCTCGCCGATGGGTTTGACGAAACGCTCTCCGCGGCGCGGGCGGCGGCCGGCGCGGCCCAAGCCGAATACGACGTGGCGCGCAGAACACTAGCCGAGCGGGTTTGCGGTCGGCTCGGGCGAGAAGATATCGGCTCCGATGAGTTCATTCTCATGCGTGAAGACCTGCGCGGCGATCTGCCGTCCGACGTACACTTGATTCGCGAAGCCCCAACCTATTATCTGTGCGAGCTGAAACTCGATGGACGTTCGTTGGAGGCGCTGGCGCGTCGTGATGCCGCCGCCGAATCGGTGGCGCAAGCAGAAGAAGCGGTTCGTGCGCGGCTCTCGGACGTCGTCCGTAGAAACAGTGCAGGGTTGAATCGCGAATGCGGCAGTCTCGGGCGAATCGATCTCTTAATCGCGAAAGTGCGCTTCGCTCAGCAGCACGATTGTGTCATGCCGGAGATCGTGGCGGAGGCGTCGATTGCTTTCGAGGATGGACGCTTTCTGCCGCTGGCCGACGAACTGGCGCGCAGCGGGCGTGAGTACTTCACGATTAGTTTGGATCTGCACGATGTTGCCGTTTTGACCGGCCCGAACATGGGTGGAAAAAGCGCAGCCCTGCGAGCCTGCGGGTTCATCGCGGCCTGCACGGCGTTCGGCATTCCGGTTCCGGCGCGGAGTGCGCGCGTCGGCCTGTTCGCGCGCGTCGGCTGGCTCGGGATCGGCGGCGACGAAGAGCCGGGCGGCCTGCTCTCATCGTTTGCCAAAGAAGTGATTCGACTGCGCGAGGTGCTGGCGCGCGGTACCTCCCAGGTGCTGGTGCTGGTCGATGAATTCGCCCGCACCACTACGCCGCACGAAGGGAAAGCGCTTTTGGTTGCGTTGATCGAGCGGCTGCGCGCAGCAAAAGGCTGTGCATTTATCGCAACCCACCTGCCCGGCGTGGCCGGCGCGGCCGGCACCCGGCATTTCGGCGTGCGCGGACTGCGTAAGGTTCCGCAGAGTCGGGTGACTGCAGATGTCCCTGCGGCGCTCGCCGAGCTGGCAGCTCAGATGGATTATACGATCGCCGAAATCTCCGAGGATCAAGAGCCCCAAACCGACGCGATCGCATTGGCGCAACTTCTCGGCTTGGACGATGAGTTGATCGCCGCCGCTCGAATGGCATTGACATGGACCCGTTGATTATTACGGTAGCACCGGTCGGCGCCGAGTTAACACCCGAGCAGACCCCGCACCTGGCGGTGACGCCGGCCGCGCTGGGCGAGGTAGCCGGGCACGTTCTAGCGGCCGGCGCGTCGTTGATTCACGTGCACTGCCGCAACGATGACGGCACTAATACGCATTCGGTTGCCCGATTCAAGCAGGCTTACGACGCAATTCGCAGCAGCGGCGATCTGATCGTGCAGTTCTCGACCGGCGGCGCGATCGGCATGACGCCCGACGAGCGCTCCGCGGTTTTGGAGCTGCGCCCCGAGATGGCGACGCTCACTTGCGGCACCGTCAACTTCGGCGATGACGTTTTTGAAAACAGTTTTCCGATCATGCGCGGGATTCTAAGGAAGATGCATGAGTTTGACGTGCGCCCGGAACTCGAGATATTCGACAAGGGCCACATTACCAACGCGCGGCGGCTGGCCACGGAAGGGTTGTTGAGTTTTCCGCAGCACGCCGATTTTGTGCTCGGAGTTCCGGGCGGTCTCGACGCAACCGTCCAAAATCTCTGCGATCTAGTGGACGCCCTGCCTTCAGGGTGCAGTTGGTCGGTGGCCGGAATCGGTCGCCAGCAGCTTCCAATGGCCGTAGCGGCAATCGCGATGGGCGGTCATGTGCGCGTCGGCCTCGAGGATAACATCTACTACTCGAAAGGCCGTTTAGCAACGAATCAGGAGTTGGTCGCTCGAGTCGTTCGAATCGCCTCAGAGCTCGGTCGCCCCGTCGCCACGCCCAACCAAGCGCGCGAAATCCTAGGGTTGATCCAGCCGTAGCCGGATCCAGCCTAGGCGCACGAAGTGCCGGTGCGACAAGCGGAGCGCAGTCGCGGATTCAGCCTAGGCGCACGAAGTGCGCCGTAGCTGAATCCTACAGGAGACGGGTACGGCCGACCCTAACTTGAGCGAACCAGGTTCGCCTGATGGCGACCAGAGGAGCCGCCCCTGTTCAACTACATCGTGCGACGATCGCTTCAGGCGATCCCGTTATTGTTGCTGATCTCGATGATTTTGTTCATTATTTTGAACAATGCTCCGGGTGGTCCGCTGGCTCCATATCTGGCGAACCCACACATCACGCCGGCCGACATCGCGCGACTCAAGCACAATCTCGGTTTGGACCAGCCGCTTCCTATCCAGTACCTGCATTGGCTAGCGGCGGTACTGCACGGCGATATGGGCTACTCAACCAGCAACTCCGAACCCGCGTTTCTCGCGATCTTTGAGCGGCTCCCGGCAACCTTAGAACTCACGGTAAGTTCGTTCGTCGTTGCGATCATCATTGGTCTGAGTGCGGGGATATTCTCGGCGGTCAAACCGTATTCGTTCTCAGATTACTTCATCACGACGCTGGCATTCTTCGGTCAGTCGATGCCGGTCTTCTGGTTTGCATTGATGATGCAGTTGGCGTTTGCCGTCCACGGTATACCGCTTCCCGGCGGATACGAAATCATCTTGCCCTCGGCCGGACTATCCGACTCCGATTCGTTCAATCTGGCCGACCGCGCCCGCCATTTGGTACTCCCGGTAATCGTGCTGGCACTCTTGCAGCTAGCACTGTACAGCCGCTTTATGCGTTCCTCGCTATTGGAAGTCATGAAGACGGATTATATGCGGACCGCGCGCGCTAAAGGGTTGAATTTCCAAACGATCCTGCTCAAGCATGGGCTGAAAAATGCGCTGATTCCGGTCGTGACCGTGACCGCGCTCTCACTGCCGGGCCTGGTCGCCGGCGCTATCATCACCGAGACGATCTTCGCGTGGCCCGGAATGGGGCGGCTCTTTATCAACGCGCTGCTCCAATCCGACATCGCGGTGTTGATGGCGTACCTGGTCTTGGTCGCGTTCTTGGTGGTCTTCTTTAATCTCATTGCCGATGTCGCATACGCATGGCTCGATCCACGCGTGAAGTACGATTAGGAATAGCGGAATGGCTGTAACTGTACCGACCGTTTACCAACCGGCTGCCGACGACGAAGAGTTTACCCTAAGCAAAAACACCGTTTGGAAACGTTTTCGCCGTCATAAGCTGGCGATCGCCGGTTCCGTGGTGCTGTTGATCATGGTGCTGGCGGCGGTCTTTGCGAAATTTCTCGCTCCGTTCGATCCGAATTTCATCGACAACGTACACTGGCAAGGCAATCCGCTGCCGCCCTGTTTCGTCAGCAGTCTGCAATGCGGCGGTCATTTCTTGGGGAGCGATGAGGTCGGGCGCGACCTGCTTTCACGCTTGATGTACGGCGCCCAGATATCGCTTACCATCGGTGTCACCGCGGTTATCATGGAGATACTGATCGGCACCGTACTCGGGGCGGTCGCGGGATACTACGGCGGTTTGATAGACTACGCGATCATGCGTTTGACCGACGTATTCCTGTCGATCCCGCTCTTACCGCTCCTGCTGGTTTTGACCGCAATCGTGGCGGCGAACTCGAGCAAAGCGGCGCTCGGTTTCGGGGTGATCGTCATCATTATCGGAGGGCTGTCCTGGCCGCCTGTCGCGCGCTTGGTTAGAGCTGAGTTCCTATCGCTGCGAGAACGTGAGTATGCGGAGGCGGCGCGGGCCTTAGGCAACAACGATCTGCGGATTATCTTCCGGCATCTGCTTCCCAACGCGGTGGCTCCGATTATCGTCCAGGCCACACTCGACGTTGCCGGAGTGATTATCTTGGAATCGACCCTCTCGTTTCTGGGATTTGGCATCCAGCCCCCA
>JBDTCU010000128.1:0-4164 GCA_039923415.1 Vulcanimicrobiaceae bacterium | reverse complement strand
CTCGTACTCGCAGCGACGCTCAGTTTTTTCGTCGACCTGCTGCCACTGCCTGCATCGGACCTTATTGAGGCCTATAATAGGTCTCGCGAAATCGCGGCTGACGAGCACGCGGTCCGGACCTGTGCTCGACACGTGTTGGCATCCGCCATCGTTACTCTTGCCGCACCGCGCACCATCTCCGCGACGGCAGCTCTGGCCGAGGAGACTGCCTCGCTGCGCAGTCGCGTCATGTCGCTGTTGTCCGACGATGATATACCGCCGGCGCCGAAGAGTCGTCGTATTCTCGCAGTCACGTCCTTGACGGCGATCGTCGCCTTTAGTTTTCTACCCGTGATTCTTTCCACACTTAACTTTTATGCTTGCACCGCGAGCGGAATGCATACCTAGATGAACCTCGTCTATTTCTTTTGGACTCTACTGCTAACCGCCTTAGCACTTGTTCCGCAGCATGTATGTGCCGCGCCGATGCCGCTAATTCCATGTCGGGCATGTCCTCGGTGAATCAAGGTGATCCGAATGCGTGGCGTACGGCGGCATTCGTTCTTGCTGGAGTCTTCTTAATCGGCGTTCTCGTGCTGCGCCGCGACCGCCGGCCGGCGACCATTGGATTGGTCGTCGTTTCCGCGCTGACCGCGTTGGGATTGGCCGTAGCGCAAGCGCGCTATAGTTCGTCGGCGATGGACATGTCCTCGATGCAGAGCGTGAGTGGAAGCGCGCCCATCCCGGTTACTCTGGCAACAATAGGTGGAAATCGGGGAGGGGCGAGCATTTCGGCACCAGCCAACGTTGAACCGTATCTGACCCAGAACATCGTAGCTCGCGCTCCGGGATTGCTGACTGATTTCTCCGCTTATACCGGAGACCGCATTCGGGCGGGGCAGGTCATTGCCCATTTGGACGAACCGGAGTTGCAAATGGATGCGCAGGCGGCAGCCGCCCAGGCTTCGGCCGCGCAAAGCGACACCGCGATGGCGCATCACGATGTGTTCTCGGCTAATGCCGATCTTTCGGCAAAGGAAGAACAGGCGCAGTACTGGCAGCTGGAGCTTTCACGAGAAAAATCACTGCTCGATCAAGGAGCCGTCTCCCGCAGAGAGTTTGAAGACGAGCGCGCGCAAGCGGCTGCGGCACAATCGGCCTATGAGTCGGCGCAGGCCAAGGTCGCATCGGCTAGCGTTGCGGTCCAGGGCGCGAGCGATCGCGCGGTCGGCGCCTCCGCGATGGCGCAGTCTCGGGCGATAACTGCCGGCTATACGAACGTCGTCGTTCCCAGCGATGCGGTGGTCATGAAACGGCTGGTTGATCCGGGCGTTTACGTGCAGCCCGGTACGCCGATTCTGCAAGTTGCGGTCCTTGACGAATTACGTATCGAGGCGCAAGTGTCTCAGCGCGACCTCTCCGCGATAGGCGTCGGCGCGCCAATCGAGGTTACGTTCGACGACGGCACCACGCTTCACGGTCGCGTTTCGTCGGTTTCCCCAGTCGTCGATCCACAAACCCACACGGCCATCGTTGAGGCTATCGTACCGAACGATGGCGCAGTGAATCGCGCGGGCAGCTATGCCCAAGCTACCCTGCACACTCGCGGTTCCTCCAATCGCGCGGCATTCTCGGTTCCATCGGCATCTCTTGTGGGCGGCGCAACGCCCGCCCTCTGGATTGACGACAATGGGGCGGCGCACCGCATCGCAGTGCGCGTCCTTTCAGACGATGGAAGCTCGGCTCAGGTCATTGGCGCGCTGCGTCCCGGAACGCGTGTCGTTATCAGGGGTGCGGCTAACCTGGAAGAGGGTCAGGCCATCAGTCCGGCCGCGCCGTGAACGAGCGCATCGCGAACGCGGAGCGCAACGTTGCCGGCTGGGCATTGCGCAATCCGTATGCCGTGTTGGCTGCGTTCATCGCAATCGTCGCAGGCGCGGTCGCGGCGGTGCTCTTTCTGCTTCCGACGCGCATGATGCCATACGTGCAAAGCCCGCTCATCTCGGTGGTCACGATGACGCCCGGCTACTCGCCGCAAGAGGTCGAGACGTATTTCACTAAGCCGATCGAAGAGCGCATGACGGATCTGCAAGGCGTCCGCTTTGTGCGTTCGATTTCGCAGCAAGGCGCATCGATCGTCACGTTGCAGTTCCCGTACGGCGCGAATATGCAGAAGGCGTTAGTGGACGTTCAACAGCTTGCGAAGCAAGCCGAGGGCGATCTCCCGTACGATCGTGCTAACCTCAAGCCCTCCTATGTGGTGCCGGTCGATCCGCTCAACACGCCGGTATTGCAACTTGCGGTTACGGCTGACGGATGGGATCCGGTGCGGTTGCGTGAGTTCGTGGCAAACGACGTCGTAAACCAACTCAAGGGCGTGCCCGGAGTGCAGGTAGCCTTCCCGTTCGGCGGATTACAGCGGCAAATTCAGGTCGACGTTAACCGAAATGCGCTTGCGGCCAACGGCCTTTCGATCGTGAGCGTCGGCGATGCCCTCGACGCCCAGAATGTCAGCCGTTCCGGTGGCGTCGTGACGGGCGGCGACTCGGAAACCATCGTGCGTTCCGCCCAGCGCGCCGATTCCGCACAAAGTATGCTCGATTATCCCGTCAGCACGACCGGAAATCGCACGGTGTACCTACGCGACGTCGCTTCCGTAAGTGACGGACCGGCCGAGGTGCGCAGCGCCTATCGCTTCAATGGAAACGCTGCCGTCGAACTGTCGATCGTTCAGAATCCGGACGCAAGTTCTCCTCAGGTCATTGCCGCCGTAATGGCGCGCATCGGGCAAATTGAAGCCGAACATCCTGGCCTGCATTTCGCCCGAGCCTATGACAACTCGCGATTCGTCCACGATCTCACGCGCAACATGCTCGAAGAGTTGATCGTCAGCGTCCTCCTTGCCGGGATCATCTTGCTTATTTTCTTGGAAGACATCAGTGCGACATTTATTGTGATGACGTCGATACCGACGTGTCTATCGCTGGCGGTGCTGCTTTTCGTACCGATGGGTTTCTCGATCAATAGCTCTACCTTGATCGGGCTGCTGCTCGCTATCGGACGTCTGGTGGACGACTCGATCGTGGTCATCCATTCGGTTCACAGGCGTCTCGACGAAGGAAAGCCTCCAGTGCGGGCCGCGATCGACGGCACGATGGAGGTGATCGTTCCGATTGCCGCGGCCACCGGCGTTATGATTCTGGCGGTGGTTCCACTGCTGATGAGCGGCGGGATAACCCAAATCATGTTCGTTGGGCTCGTTTGGCCGATTGTCTTCGCGCTTGTTGCTTCGCTGGTGGTTTCCGTCACGCTGACCCCGTTGCTTGCAGCGTACTTGTTCCAAACCAAAGAGTTGCGTTCGCGCAAGCGCACGCGACTCGATCAGGCGATTGCGCGTCTATTGCGCCCGGCTCACGATATGTTAGGGCGGCTCGATGCCGGATATCGCCGTGCGTTGGCATGGAGCCTCGATCATCGCGTCGCGGTCCTCGGCAGTGCGGCGCTTCTGACATACGTCGGTGCCTCGCTGCTGCCGTTCATCGGTCAAGAGATGATGCCGCTTGCCGATACCGGCCAAGCGTACGGTTTTCTCGAGATGGCGCCGGGCACTTCATTCGAAGCGACTAGTGCCGCAAGCCGTCGCTTTGAGGGTTTGCTGCTGCGCCAACCTGAGATCGAGAGAGTCTCAGCCGAAGTCGGAGAACAGAGCGGCGGGGATTACTTCACCGGTCAAGCCATGAACGGTGTCAACGATGCCTCCTATCTGATCACGTTCAAGCCGAAAGAAGACCGCCGCCGTTCCATTTGGGAGATCATGGACTCGGCGTACTCGCAGGCGATGCGCACGATTCCTGGGATTCGTCGACTGGCGCTCAAGGAGATGGGCGCCGATGTGATGGCTAGCAACAACGCTCCGGTAGAGATGCTCGTGTACGGGCCGGACAAGACGGAGCTTTACCGCCTTGCGAATGCGGTTGCCGATCAGGCGCGCCGGATTCGGGGTCTCTACGAAGTGTCGACTAGTTCGGCGTTGACACAACCCGAGCAACGCATCGTCGTCGATCGAACGCGTGCGTCGCAAATTGGGCTTACGCCGCAAGATGTCCAGACGCAGGCCTATGACGCCTTGCACGGCGGTTTGACCACGGAGTACTTCAATCCGGCAAATCTTCGGCATGACACGAT
>JBDTCU010000127.1:0-3011 GCA_039923415.1 Vulcanimicrobiaceae bacterium | reverse complement strand
GAGCGCTTATCAACGAAAGCGCTCATGCCTTCCTGCGCATCTTCGGCTAGCGCGTTCATCGACATGACTTCCTTTGCATAGGCATACGCCTTGGGCTGGTCGAGATCGATCTGCGTATAGAATGCGGCTTTCCCAAGGCCGACCACCATGCGGCTGGCCTCCACGATCTTGCGCGCAAGCCCAATCGCTTCATCATGCAGCGACTGCGGCTCGACCACCCTATTAACCAGTCCCCACTCGGCAGCGGTTGCAGCGTCGATGAACTCGCCGGTCAGCAGCATCTCCATCGCGCGCTTGCGTCCGATTGCGCGTGTAAGGGCGACCATCGGCGTCGTGCAAAAGAGTCCGATCCGTACGCCCGGGGTTGCGAATCTCGCGCATGTCGACGCAATCGCGAGATCGCACGTCGCAACCAACTGACAGCCCGCGGCGGTCGCGATCGCGCCGACTTCGGCGATTACCGGCTGCGGAATCGCTTGGATCACCTGCATCAACTCAACGCACGCGTCGAATGTCTGCCGCTGCTCCTCTAAGGTTCGTCCGAGCAGTTCGCGCAGATCGTGACCGGCGCTAAAGGCGGGGCCTTCGGCGCGCAGTATGACCGCCCGATGGCTTGGCTCAGACCCGACCGCCGTAAAGGCAGCGATCAGTTCCCGCATAAGCTCCAGCGAAAGCGCATTGCGCTTCTCGGGTCGGTTCAAAGTCAGCACGACGATTCCGTCGGCGCTCTCAGAGAGTATGTGCATGGGGTAACCTCGCGACTAGAAAAGAGTGGCCCCGACGGGCCACTCTTCAAAACATGGGCGATGACGGGCTCGAACCGCCGACATCCTGCTTGTAAGGCAGGCGCTCTCCCAGCTGAGCTAATCGCCCGCGGCCGGGTCTTCTTCGCTCAGCCACAATCCGAAAACCTGGTTTCAAATGGCTCCCGGCCGGGAATCCCTACGATAAATATCGTGGCCGCCAATTACGTTGCTACTTACACGAGTGATCCTAAGAATGTCGCACTGGCTCGCAACGCGGTCGCTAGTTTTGCGCGCCTATGCGGATTCTTGGACGAAGACGTCTGCGATATTCGACTAGCCGCCGGCGAAGCGCTCAGTAATGCATCCGAACACGGCCGGAGCGTGCGCGGTGGGGGATTTACAATTCGCTGCTGGTTTGAAGATACGACCCTGTTTATCGAAGTTCAGGACAGCGGCCGCGGATTCTTGGAGACGCGCGAGCCGGAGGCACCAGATCACCGCGGGCGCGGATTTGGAATCAGTATCATGCGTCGCCTGATGAGTTCGATCAGTTTTTCGAATAACGGCACACGCATTCGCCTGACGAAGCGTCTCGCTGAAAGCGAGAACGCCAACTTCTAATTTCGCTGCGCGATCTTCTTTTCGAGCAGTGATACCGCGGCCTGAAGCTGGGCGTCGTGCTCCAACTCGCCGAATCGATCGCCTTTGATCGGTTCGATCAGCAGGTCAGGATCGAGCCCCTTGTGATTGATATCGCGGTGTTTGGGCGTCAGATAGTGCTGGGTTGTGATCTTAATCGCCGAGCCGCCCGGAAGCGGGGTGAGCGTCTGCATGACGCCCTTTCCGAATGTCCGAGTGCCCACTAGCGAGGCGATCCCATCGTCCTGCAATGCGCCCGCGGTAATCTCGGAGGCCGAGGCGGTATAGCCGTTAACCAAGATCGTCATCGGCTTGGGTGCAATCGCTTCGTTGTCGGCGTCGATCGTTTCCATTTTTGAACCGCGCGATTCGATCGATACGATCGGATCTGTAGCGATAAAGCGCGACGAGATGCCGAGCGCCGCGTTGACATATCCGCCGCCGTCGTTGCGCAGATCCATCACGAATGCGCGCGCGCCCGCACTCTGCAAACGCGTCAGCGCGACATTGAATTGATCGTACGTGTTGAGTCCAAATACCGCGACATAGATATAGCCGATTTGGTTCGGCAGCATCTTAAAGATCACGGTCGGCGGCTGAACCTGCGAACGCACGATCGCCACCGGCGCCGAAAGCGCGGCACCGTCGCGTTGAATCTGGAGGGTCACTTGCGTCCCGGGTTTACCGCGCAGCAAGCCGCTGGCTTTATCGACAGCTAGCGCCTTGGTCGAGGCACCGTCGATGCTGGTGAACAGATCGCCGGTTTTCAGCCCGGCTTTATCGGCCGGCGTTCCCGGAACGACGTAAAACGCCTGAATGTAGTGGCTCGCCGCATCGGGCTGAATGAGCACCCCGATTCCAGAGATTTTGTCGGGATCGAGCGCCTGATTGAATTGTTTGTATTCGTCCGGCGTGAAGAACGCGGTGTATTTGTCTCCCAACGCGCCGGCCATTCCAGCTATCGCCTTGTAGGCCAAATCAGTTGAAGACAGCTTGGATTCGGCAGCGGCCGCGTCCACCTCGGCATCGATCTGAGCGATATTGGCGCCGGCGTCCGACCCGGCGTGCAAATCGGGTAGCGAGCTCTTGACTCCGTGGCTTTGAAGCTCTTTTAAGAGCGCTCCCCGAGCGCCGTCCAGGACGGCCTGCGGATCGACCTTAGAATAGTAGGTCGAGGTGAGAAGGGTATAGCTTTCGTGAAGATCCACACCGGCGGCCGCCGGTAGCGAAGCCGCACTCGACCCCTGCGCGCATACGACTAGAACCAACGCTCCCAGCGTAATTACTCGACCCAAACCAGAACGCATCCAAAAAACTCCTTGATAGCCCCGGTTCCCGGGCCATCCTTACTATAGCGGCTTTAGGGGTCTAAAGTCCTCAAAACGGGATAAAAACTTCGCCGACTTTACCGTCCGCTAACGAAGCCGCACCCACTTTAGATTCTACCCGCATGGTAGCCAACCGGCCCCTTGATGGTTGCGTGATACTTAGCTCGCGCTTAAAAGCGCCTCAGACCGCGGCAGCTCACGGCAGATTCCTGCGAAGAGGTTCTCAAGAGAATCGCCCAGGCGCCGGCTAAAGCCGGCGCGCGCCTCCGGCTGCAGCAGCGCGAGGAGTGCGGTGAGT
>JBDTCU010000126.1:0-5374 GCA_039923415.1 Vulcanimicrobiaceae bacterium | reverse complement strand
AGGTTTCCGGTCAATTCATTTTGATTCCCGAAACAGGTTCGCTTGGACCGCTGCTCTCCGTTTTTGGGGTCGAGTAGAGCCTTGTGGCGATAGCCACGAGCCTATAGGTTGCCAAAAAGCTTCCCATGCAACTGGATAGATAGAGATGTCCGACGACGTATTTGATAGGTCCGAGTTCGTCTCGTATTTTCGAGATGAAACCGAAGAGCTCTTACAGCAGATCGATTCGGATTTGCTTCGGCTTGAAGATTTTGTCGACTCGGGCGAAGTTGACGGCGAAATCATCGCGTCGCTCTTTCGTGCCCTTCACACGATCAAGGGCAGCGCCGGAATGCTGCAGTTTCATGACGTTCAGGCACTCGCGCATAAACTGGAGAACCTCTGTGACTTGCTGCGCAAAGAACGCATGCCGCTCTCTGAGGGATGCGTCGATATCCTGTTTTCGGGCCGCGATTTTCTCACCGATCTCGTAAAGGCGGCGATTGACGGCGGCGAGCAAGCTCCGGCCGGATTAAGCGAATATAGCGATCGGCTCGATCAGTTCGTGGCTATCTATGAAGAGACATCGCAGGTCATTGAAGGTACGGTCGGTCAGGAACTCGTCGGCGATAATAGTGAAGATACCCAAGCAGATAACGGCGTTCAGATCGAAGCATTCGAAGCCGAAGTTGCGCGACTCTTGAAAGAAGCCGACTATGCGCGGACGGACTCACCCTCTGCTCCGATTGAGATAGCCCCATTACCGGCAGCGCCGGTCAATGCTGAAGCTGTTAAACCCGCCGAGAAGAAAGATGCGCAGAAACGCGCCGCCGCCCATCAGACGATCCGAGTCGATATCGAACGGCTGGATCTGCTCTTAAACCTGGTTGGCGAATTAGTTATTAACCGGACGCGAATCTCGGATATAGCCAACACCCTGGAGCGTTCGCTTGGCGAAGCGCGCGGTCACCTAAATGGTGCGACTACGAAGTTTGCGCCTCTGGTCAAAGACTTGAACGAGAGCGCGGCGTTCTTGGCGCGTACGACGAACGAGATCCAAGAGTCGATTATGAAGGTTCGGATGGTCCCGATCGGCCAGGTATTCGACCGTTTCCCTCGCCTGGTGCGTGATGTGGCCAAGGCGCGCGGAAAAGAGGTGCAGTTGCGTATATCCGGCGCGCAGACCGATCTCGACAAGACGATCGTCGATGAGGTTGGTGAACCGCTGATGCACCTGTTGCGCAATTGTGTCGATCACGGCATCGAGACACCCGACGTCCGGGAGCGTCTAGGCAAACCTCGCCAGGGCACGCTCTCGCTCAATGCCTACCACGAAGGCAATCAAATCATCATAGAGGTCTCCGATGACGGCAGCGGCATCGATCTGCAGCGCGTACGCGACCACGGCGTCAAGCAGGGACTCATCTCGGCCGACGATCGTCTCTCCGATCGCGAGATCGTCGAGTTGATCTTCACGCCGGGGTTTTCGACTGCTGAAACCGTCTCCGATGTGAGCGGCCGCGGCGTCGGCATGGATGTTGTTAAAAAGAACATTCTGCGGCTCAAAGGGGTGTTCGACGTCGACTCGGTTACCGGCGCCGGTACCACCTTTACCATGAAGCTGCCGCTGACGCTGGCTATCATTCAGGCGCTGCTGGTGCGCGTGGCCGACGAGCTGTACTCGATTCCGCTCGATTCCGTTATTGAATCGCAGCGAGTCGAAATGAAAGATGTCCGTACGGTTCATGGCAGCGAGGTTATCACGCTGCGCGGACACGTGGTACCGCTGCTGCGAATAGCAGATTTTTTCGAGTTGGGCGGGGATCAAGACCCCGACAAAGTCATGATCGTCATCGTAGGATTGCAGGGCCGGCAAGTCGGGCTGGTGGTAGATTCTTTTCAAGGCGAACAAGAGATCGTCATCAAGCCGCTCTCGGATGTGGTCGGAAGGATCGGCGGTATTTCGGGCGCGACGATTCTGGGCAATGGCTCGATCTCGCTCATTATCGACGTACATTCACTAGTAAGCGAAGCCTATGCCGGCGGCAGAGTTGCGCGGGCAGAGTTCTCAGGGGTATAGGATGATGTCACCTTCATTTGATTCCGTCTCGCGCTCGGGGCATGCCGAGAATCAGCAATTTTCTGGCGAGGTCGTTCAAGTCGTGTCGTTCCGCCTCGGACACGAGGAGTACGGCGTCGATATCTCTCAAGTCCAAGAGATCATTCGAATGGTCGAGATTACCCACGTGCCGCGCGCGCCGCGCTTTATGGAAGGCGTCATTAATTTGCGCGGGCAGCTTATTCCGATTATCGATCTGCGCACCCGGTTTTCAATGACGCGCCAAGAACACACCAAAAGCACCCGGATCGTCGTGACCGAGATCGGCAGTAAAAGAGTCGGAATGGTAGTCGATGCGGTATCGGAAGTGCTCAACATACCGATTGAAAATGTTGAAGATGCGCCCGAGATGGTCGCCGGCGTCGGCACCGAGTACATTCAAGGGGTTGGGAAAGTCGCCGAACGGCTCATCATCCTGCTGGATCTAACGATGGTCATCAGCGGCGAAGAAAAACAGCAGCTCGAAACCGTCGAAGCCGCCCCCGCGAACTGAGATTCGCGCCTACCCGGAATGATAGAAGACGGTCGACCCAAAGGATCAATTAAAGGGGCACATTGCTCACGAAGAAGAGGGGCGCGCGTTTGTCTATCGGCCGCTGGTCGAACGAGATGACGCTGCCAAATCGGCGGTTGGACATCTGCTCACGCGGTTCTTTGCGAACAACGCCGGTGCGCTCGCGCTCAAGCTAGTCGCCGATGAACGCCCGACCGATGAGGAACTAAAGCATCTCAAAGAATTGATCGGGCGATACGAGGGAGAGAAGGCATGAGTAGCGTGGTTTCTATCGTCGAACCGCTCGCTCGCGTCATCGTAACCGTGCTCTTCAACAGCCTGTGGGAGGGGGGCGCTGATCGCACTTAGCGTCTTTGCGCTGCTGCGCGGGATTCGCCGGATTAATGCGACCACGCGGTATTTCGCGTGGTGTGCAGCGTTGGTCGCGATTGTCGTGCTCCCGCTGTTGACTTCACTGCCGCAAATTACAACCCATCCGCAAACTCAATCGGCGAGACCGGGCAGCGAAATCGCGACGAGTCGTGCCGGCCGCAAGCTCACGACGGCAACCGCATCACGGACCGAGCCGAGTGTGCCCGTTCGGGCTATCCGCACCCAGGCTGCCGCGAGGTTGAGATTTCCCGGACGGCTGTACCTGCGCGATCGGCCGTATCCACGATCAGATCTTCGGCGACCGCGATCGCACGATCGGTTACCGCATCGGTCGGAGCGTCGGTAGCGGCGTCGGTTGCAGACTCCCTCAAAGGTCTCGGGAACGTGCGGGTTCTTCGGAGCGGCGCCTGCACTCAGTGCGACTACGCCGGCGCCAACTTGAGCAGGAAGAATTTCAGCGGAATGAGCTTGGCGTATGCCGATTTCAGCCGGGCTAAGCTGGAGCACGCCGATTTTCATGGCGCATCTCTGAACGTGGTCAATTTCTCGCGAGCGGACTTGCGCGGCGCAAATTTCCGGGGCGCAGTGTTGAGCGTATGCGACTTTAGTAAATCCGATCTTAGCGGAGCGGATTTCGACGGAGCAACCCTTACCGGATGCTCGGTGGACGGTGCGCAGCTTTCGTCGAACAATGCAAAGGCGATTGTGGCGGGCTGTTCGGGCTGCGATTTCAGCCGAATGGATTTCGCCGGTATAGACACTAAGGCTTTAACGATACTGCTCATCCTGCTCGGCGCAATCGAAGTTGCGGCAGCCCTCGAGGCGGCAGCACCGGCCGATGCCCGCAGTCAAGACGCCGTTCGAAGGGCGTGCGTCGGGTGCGACTTCAGCGGTGCGGATCTGCGCGGGCGCGATCTCTCGGGAGTCTCCTGGGTCGGCGCAGACTTACGAGGCGCCAATCTGCGGGGCGCAAATCTTCGCGGCGCAAAATTAGCCGGGGTAGATTTCAACAATGCGGATTTGCGGGATGCGGACCTGCGGGATGCGCGTCTGGCGGAATCGATCTAAGCGGAGCGCAGCTGGGCGGGATTGCGATTACCGGCGCGCGTCTGGCCGGCGCGGAGTTAGGGGGCAACACTTTACCGGCGTAAGCGATGGGACTCTGCGAGAGATGCTAAACGGCTGTGTCGGCTGCGATCTTGCACGTGCGGCGCTCGATGGACGCGACTTACGCGGGATTCGTGCGATCGGAATGAATCTCAGATATGCGAGTCTGCGGAATACGAATCTGCGGAATACGAATCTGCGAAATGCCGTTCGGAGCGCGGGCGGCGTTTCCCGATCCGATCGAATGCGACGATTTGACGGGTGCGGATTTGCGGGGTGCCGACTTGACCGGCGCCAAGTCTGTGAAGGAGAGCGGCTCACTGACTGCAAGCCGGTGAGCGCGCAGGTACTGCGCGACAAAGCGCATGCAAATCTCTCGGGAGCGATTCACTACATCGGAACCGAGAAGGGAGCATAGTAGGATTCACCAACAGGTGAATCCTGCAGGGTTATTCGGCGGTCGGCGCGATATGTTACAGGTTGGATTCGGCCGAGCCGGGTCCCGTTGGGGGAATCTATTTCGTGATTGGGTCCATCGTCTTAGCCGCAGCGCTGATTACCGCGCCGTCACCGACACCCGAACCGCTTAAAGAGATCGGGCATGTTCGCTCGAGTGCGGTCTGTTCGCATCTGCGCAATATCGTCGCTCCGGTAGTTTACGGTTTCTCGGCCAACGATCGCATCTTATTCGGCTGGCGTTTAGATATGTCGAAGTATCGCGGTGACGTGCAGAGCGGCTCCGGCGGCCGAAAAGAGCTCGATCTGATCCGGATGGATAATCTCACCCACAAGCTGGTCGAGAACATCAACATCATCGAAAGCGTGTTAGCGCATACCAATGACGATTACCACAGCAAGAACCCAAAGGAAATTGCAACCCTGCAGGCGCTCGACGCCAACATGCACGACGTCCTGACCCGCCAGAAATATGCACTCGATCAGGTCAGCGGGTTCGTTGAAACGACCCGCTTCCAAACGTTGGCTGCTGCCGGCAGCCAATATCAGGGGGCGATCAACGAACAAACCAAGACGGATACCGCTTCAAAGTTTGCCGGTATAGCGCTCGGCGAAGCGACGCCGCCTCCAACCGCTACCCAAAGCATCAGCCAGAACGGCATCAACGATCCAACCAATCCCACCAACTTCAATCCGGCGACATTTCAGCTGGACCCCCTGGCTGCTGCGGTAAGCGACATCGATGCGATGCTGGGTTGGGTCGATCTAGGTGAGAAGGATTTGGGGCACGAGATCACCGTTGCGGTTCCTACTTGCCGCGCGAATCC
>JBDTCU010000125.1:0-4371 GCA_039923415.1 Vulcanimicrobiaceae bacterium | reverse complement strand
ACCTTTACCAAGGATGTGGTGGATTCGTTCGATCGTGCCTATGGAACCAAGAGCGAGATCATCGCCATCGACGAGCCGGGCGGCGACGTGCGTCACTACGGCCCCGAAGTCATCGCGCGCCTTGCGCAGGACGATCGACAGGGCTATGCCGACATGGCGGCTCTGATCAACGCGCACCCGGCCGACTTAGTCAACATTCAACACGAGTATGGGCTCTTTGGCGGCGAGCGCGGAGAGTGGCTGGTCGATCTCTTACGCGCTCTCGAGAAACCGGCGGTGTTGACGCTGCACACGATTCTGCCCGAGCCGGACGAAACGATGCTGCGAGTAACCCGCGACATTTGCGGCTATGCAAGTGCGGTTGCGGTGTTGTCGGAGACCGGCAAGATGCTGCTCAACGAGAAGTACGGCATCGACACCGATAAGGTTCGAGTAGTGCATCACGGCGTTCCCGATGTACCGTTCCGCGATACCGAAGGCGCCAAGTCGTCGTTTGGAATCGGTCAGCGGATGGTGATCTCAACATTCGGCTTGATCAATCGCGGTAAGGGTTTAGAGTTCGCAATTGCGGCGATGCGCCAAGTCGTGCGTCGTCATCCCGAGGCGCTCTACTTGATTTTGGGTGAAACCCATCCGGTTGTTCGCCGCAACGAGGGTGAGTCGTATCGGGAATCGCTGCAAGAGATGGTTCGCGAATTCGGTCTGCAGAATAATGTTCAATTGGTCGACAAGTATCTCGATTTCGACGAGTTAGTGAGCTATCTGGAAGCTACCGACATCTACTTAACCCCCTATTTAAATCCGGTTCAGATTGTGAGCGGAACGCTCGCCTACGCGGTCGGCTGCGGCAAGGCAATCGTCTCCACGCCGTATTTGTATGCCGAAGAAGTGTTGGCGCACCACCGGGGCTTCTTGTGTGAATTCCGCGACCCGAATACGATTGCGGCCCACGTTAACGCGCTATTAGACGATCCGTCGCTGCGACGCGCTACCGAGCGCCGCGCCTATCGGTTCGGCCGCCAGATGACCTGGCCGCACGTCGCCGCCGAGTATGGGCGGTTGTTCACCGAACTTGCGCCTCACGAACGCGATCTGGAATTGGTGCATAGCGCCTAGCTTATGATGCAAACTCTGCCTACGCTCGAGCACCTCATTGCTTTGAGCGACGATACCGGTATTATTCAACACGCGGTCGAGGACGTGCCGAACCGTTCGACCGGTTACTGCACCGACGATGTATCGCGCGCGTTCATGGTTGCGCTTGCGAGGCTCGAACTCGAACCGCGCAGCGTTCCGGCTAAGCGGCTAGCCTCCACCTACCTGTCGTTCTTACACGATGCGCAGATGCCCGACGGGCGGTTCCATAACTTCATGAGCTATGACCGCGTGTGGCTGGACGACGTCGGCACGCAAGATTCATTCGGGCGCGCATGTTGGTCGCTCGGGTATGGAATGCGCCATGCTGCCAAACCCTCTTGGCAGCGGGTTTGCGAGCGCTTGCTTTCGCGAGCTTTACCCGCCATTGGAGAACTCGAACATCCGCGTTCGAAGGCCTACACGATGATCGGGCTCTCGCTCGCGCTGCAGGCTACGGTCAAACCTGAAGTTGAAGCACAGCTGCGGCTGCTTGCCGAGAACTTGAAGAATGCTTACTTGGCGACCCGAGATGCCGACTGGCAGTGGTTCGAAGACGAAATGACGTACGACAACGCGCGACTTTGCGAGGCAATGTTGCGCGCTGGATTAGCACTTCGCGACGACGAGCTCATTGCGATCGGTTTGCGGACCTTCTCGTTTTACGAGCGGGTCGTGGTGGAACACGGCATTTTTGTACCGATCGGCAACCAGGGCTGGTACCGCCGCGGCGGTCTTCGGGCTCGGTTCGGCCAACAGCCGCTGGAGGCCGCGGCTTTTGTGGATGCCTCACTCGTGGCATACGAATGCACCGGCGATCCGGCTTTTCAAGCAGCCGCGCAGATTGGGCTCGAGTGGTTTTACGGTCGAAATCTTTGCGGCCTGGAGCTGGTCCGAAACGGCGGTTCGTGCGATGGATTGGAGGCTAGCGGCGTCAATGCCAACATGGGCGCCGAGTCTACCGTGGCATTTTTGTCGAGCGCTTTCGCCCTGGCGGAACGTCCCGCAAAGGCGCTCCAAGTCGCAAAATAACTGCAACCGGCATGTAGCGCGCAGCGGAATCCTGCGTAGCGGAATCCTGCCGCGTCTGTCGAAGATAAGCGGGTGATGATAGCAGAAACCGAATCCCTTAACGACGTACAAGCCGCCGCGGTTCGCCACGCGAACGGGCCGTGCTTGATCTTTGCCGGTGCCGGAAGCGGCAAAACTCGCGTCCTCACCCACCGCATTTCGTATCTCCTCAATGAACTGAACGTCTTTCCGGATCGGATTCTGTCGGTAACTTTCACCAACAAAGCGGCCGGCGAGATGAAATCCCGGCTCGAGCGGATGGTTGGTGACGTCGCGCGCGACCTCTGGGTCGGCACGTTCCATTCGATTTGCGTGCGGATTCTGCGCCGTGACGGCAGCAAGATCGGCGTTTCCTCCAACTTCGCGATCATTGACGATGCCGACCAGCGCCAGGTTGTAAAAGAGATTCTGGCCGACCTCGACTACGACGAACGTCAAATGAGCACCGGTGCCTGCCTCTCCGAGATCAGCAAAGCGAAGAATGCCCTGCTCTCGCCCGAGAAGTATCTCGAGCAGAACAGCTCGTTTATCGGCGAGCGTTACGGGAACGTCTACAAAGAGTACACCCGGCGACTCTCCGAATCCAACAGCCTCGATTTCGACGACCTGATCGTGCGCACGATCGAGCTGCTTGAGGGCGATAAACCCACCCGAACCAAGTATCAGAACAAATTTCGTTACGTGCTCGTTGACGAATATCAGGACGTCAATTTCGCGCAGTACCGTCTGTTAGCACTGTTCGCCGGCGAACATAAGAATCTGACAGTCGTCGGTGACGACGATCAGTCGATCTACTCGTGGCGCGGCAGCGACTATCGCATGATCTTGCGCTTCGAGCAAGATTTTCCGGGTGCGACCGTCTTTAAGCTGGAAGAAAACTACCGCAGCACGCAAGCGATTCTCGAGGCGGCGAATGCGCTGGTTGAAAACAATAAGACGCGCTCCGCCAAGAAGCTTTTCACCAATCGCGCGGCCGGCGATCCGATTACGGCGTTCCGCGCTGAAACCGAGCGCGCCGAGGCTCGCTACGTCGTCGAGAAGGTCAAAGAGCTGGTCCGCGAAGGGTCGGCCTACCGTGATTTCATGGTGCTCTACCGCACGAATGCTCAGTCGCGAGTATTCGAAGAAGCGCTAATCTCCGAGGGCATACCCTATCGCGTCGTCGGCGGCGTCGGGTTCTACGCGCGCACCGAAATCAAAGACGTTGTAGCATACCTGCGGTACATTCTCAATCCTTCGGATGCGGTTGCGTTTAAGCGGATCGTCAACGTGCCGCGCCGCAGCATCGGCCAGCAGACACTGGCAAGCCTGGTGCAGGCTGCCACCGACTCGAAGGTCTCGGTCGGCGAAGCCGTGTTCGATAAGGAATTGCTCAGACGCGCCGTACCGAAGAAGCAGAAAGAACTCGAACGCTTCGCTGAATTGATCGCCAATTGGCGCGAACGCCTCGCCGATATCTCGATCTCCGACATGCTGGTTGCGGTGATGGAAGAATCCGGCTACATTCGCGAACTTCAAAATGAGGACACCAATGACGCGCGCGCGCGTTTGGAGAATCTGCAAGAGTTTGTGGGCGTGGCCCGCGAGTACGAGCAGAACGAACCCGAGAGCAAGCTCGCCGATTTCCTGGCAAATATTGCGTTGGTCAGCGATCTCGACACGCTCGATCCGGAGTCGTCCTACGTAACCCTGATGACGATGCACGGCGCCAAAGGGCTTGAGTACCCCAACGTATTTCTGACCGGTTTGGAAGAGGGCGTTTTCCCGCACACGCGCGCGCTCACCGATGAGCACGAGTTGGAAGAAGAACGCCGGCTTGCCTATGTCGGCGTGACACGCGCGATGGATCGACTCTATCTCTCCTACGCGGAGCGCCGCACGCTCTACGGCAACACCTTCGCCCATCCGAAGTCGCGCTTCTTTGAAGAGATGCCGTCAGTTGAGATGCTGGGCGGGATTGTCCTGCCGCGCCCGGCCGGCGGCCGCTGGCGCGAGGTTTCGATCCACGAAAATGCCGGCGCCGGCATCGGCATGGATCTTCAGCCCGGCAATAAGGTGCGCCATCCCAAATGGGGCGAAGGCACGATCGCAGATTGCGTGGGCGCGGGCGGCGATGGGCTGGTCACGATCAACTTCCCGAATGTCGGCCAGAAGATGGTGATGCTC
>JBDTCU010000124.1:0-3193 GCA_039923415.1 Vulcanimicrobiaceae bacterium | reverse complement strand
CTCTAGCTTTTTGATCCCGTAGCCAGGCTGGCCGACGCAGATCGTCTGTTTGACGACCCGGTACAGATCGATCAACAACTCGTCGCGAAGAATCGTGTCGACCTCTTCCTCGCGGGTGCCGTGGCGTTGCGCCAGTTTCTGGAGCGCCGTCTTTTCGTACGAGGCATAGTGGTAGATATGCAGATCCGGGAACGTTCTGCGACGTTCCATCACCCAGTCGATGAATCGCTCGAAGGCGCGTCGCTCAGCCAGGCGGTCTTTGCCGGCCGGCCGCGCGGCCCGGTCGCAGCCCCAGAATGCCGTAAACCGTTTGTCGTCGCCCGTGTACGCACCAAAGAGATACTCCAATCCGCTTTCGGCGCCGATCTCGCCGAGTCCGTAAAACGGATACCCTTCCATGTCGAAAAAAACGTCACCACTATTGGGAGGCGGAATCAGCGCGAAGCCGCCCTTGTCGAACGAGCCCGGATCGATCGGCAGAATCTCGTACTTGTACGGGTTTAATTCTTTGGCGGCGAGCGCGACTCGCTGCTCGAACTGCAGGCGCGCCTGTCGCGCCAGTTTCTCATACGTCGTTAGGTTCATCTTAGCTGGACGCTGTTCTGCGGTCGACTTGCTCAACGCTTCGAGCGTCGTGATCCCCGCGTTCGTCAGGCGCGCGGTCTGCAGCCGGCGCATACCGGCGACCAGACTCAGATGATCGTCGGCGACCCGCTTCTGGGTACACTGCGTATCCCAGACGCAGAAATCGCAATGCTTGGTCGGGTACGGATACGTCGGCGCGTCTCCCGAGATGCGTTTGAGAAAGCGGGCTTTGGTGGCGCGATAGTATGCGCTGTAATCCTTGACGCGGAAGCTTTCTTCGACACCATGTCCTAGAATGACGTGCATTTGAGCCGGCGGCCTACCCTGGATGGCGCCGACACATTCGCTATAGAAGCAGAGCTGCAGGATGAAATACGGTTCGGTGTGACGCGCGAGTTTGGTATCGGCCACTTCGTAGCTCCACGACCCCAGCTCCGATGGTACCTCGATGCGGCGTAAAAAATCGGCGTAACCAAGCCAAGCATTATCGAAGAAGCACGCCTGGTAAATGATCGCGGCTCCGGCTCGCATCGCGCCTGCGGTTGCCTGCGCAGCGGTGGCGTGGTCGGCGTTGCTGGAGCCGCGCTCTATGGTGACGACGTGTTTGCCGCTATCCTGCAGCCGCCGTAAGTACGAGCGTTCGTGCGCTTCACCCAACTCCGCCAGAATCTCGGCTTGGGGATTGTCGGCCGGCGGGCGCTCGATCTCGCGGAGCGCGGCCCGGCGGTCGAGCCCGCTCAGATGCTCGCACTCCAAAAAGTTATTGAGGTCTGAAGCGGAATAAATGAAGCGCCCGTCAATCCGTTGCATGCTCTCAGGCTACGGTACGGTTGTGCCAGGTGCCTGGCATTGTGCAACCGTTTTGCAAAAACTTCGGGTTTATATAGATGCCAACCCAAGCGTCCGCCTAAAGGAACTGCCGATGCCCGAACCAATGCCCGCGTTATTTTTCGGCCACGGCAATCCGATGAATGCGTTGGCTAAGAATGGCTACACCGAGAGCTGGGCGGCACTCGGACGCGATTTGCCGCGCCCGAAGGCGATTCTGGCGGTCTCGGCTCACTGGTTCGGTCCCGGCACGGCCGTTACCGCGATGGAAAATCCACGCACGATCCATGATTTCGGCGGTTTTCCGCCGGAGTTGTTTGCGTTTTCCTATCCGGCGCCGGGCGATCCCGGTCTCGCGCGGGAAGTGCAAGCGCTGTTGGGGCCGACACGAGTCGCACTCTCCAGTGAATGGGGACTCGATCACGGAACCTGGTCGGTACTTGCTCACGCGTATCCGCAGGCGGATATTCCGGTGATTCAACTCAGCATCGACGAAGAGCAGTCACCCGAGTTTCACTACCACCTAGGCGCTCGGCTTGGGTCGCTCCGCGACGAAGGCGTGCTGATCGTCGGAAGCGGGAACATCGTGCATAATTTACACGCTTATGCTTGGGGCCGCCATCAAGTCGACGCGTTTGATTGGGCGGTTCGCTTTGAGGATCGGGTGCGCTCCTGCCTTATCGCCCGAGATGACGAGCCGCTGATAGCATACGAAACCAGCGGTCGAGATGCAATGCTCTCGGTTCCCACACCCGATCACTACCTGCCGCTGCTCTATATTGCCGCGCTGCGCAGGCCAGACGAGCCGTTGAGTTTTCCAACCGAAGGTTTTGACGGCGGTTCGATCTCGATGTTGAGCCTGCGAATCGGATAATACCGCAGCGGGGTCTTTTTTTGTGTGGGCGAACTCGCGCCGGATCGTGCAATTGTTCAAAATCATTCTCTGTGGGATATGTATTACAATGGCTTCACTCACGGCGCAGGCCCAAGAACCGATCGTTGCCGATGTGCTGATCGGCGCCGGTCATGAAGGCCGGCCCCAGAGTTGCGCGCAGTTTCCGGGACGCAAGTGCAATATGGGCGCACCCGGCGAGATCGAGTGGACGCCGATCGTGGCGGACGAGGCTGCCCGTGTGCTGCGCGCGCATGGGGTGAGCGTCGCTCGCCTGCCGGCAGATTTTCACGGACATTACGATGTCGACGCCGCGATCTTTATTCATTTCGACGGGCACGATCCGGTCTGCGGGAGCAGCGCGTCGATCGGCTATCATACTCCCGCAAGTGAGCCGGCCGCGAAACTGTGGCGCCGGCTCTACGGGCGCTACTGGCCGTTCGGCTTCCAGGAAGATAACTTCACGGAAAATCTGAGTCGGTACTACGGCTTTCGCCAGGTTACCGCATCGCGCGCCGCGCTGGTCATCGAACTAGGCGAGATCACCTGTCCGCAACAAAAGGCTTGGATTGCAGCGCGTCTGCAGTGGCAAGGCCAATTGCTGGCTTATTTTTTGAGCGATCTGATTGGTAAGGGAAACCTCTCCGACCCCGGGGCATTCCGCGAGTAACACTTTTGAAACCGGTACGCATCGCGGTAGTGGTTAGGGGTGCGACGACGTGGTGCGGCAAATCGCATTGCCCTATGCTGCAAGTTGTTATTTTCGCCGCGCTAGTTGCTGCCGCGTCGCCGGGACCGTCACCTTCACCAACACCGAAGCCGCTGGCGCAATTGCATTGGCGCAATGTGGGTCCAGCCGTTTCGGGCGGACGCGCGGCGGCCGTTGCT
>JBDTCU010000123.1:0-8907 GCA_039923415.1 Vulcanimicrobiaceae bacterium | reverse complement strand
TCTCATCTGCAGCCGCAGCGTTCCCGAGGTCATCTCTAAGGCCGGCGGGATTCCGGTTCGTTCGCAAGTCGGTCACTCGCTAATCAAGAAGACGATGCGCGATCAAGATATTATCTTTGGCGGAGAGCATAGCGGCCACTTCTACTTCAAAGACAACTGGTACGCCGATTCGGGAATGATCGCGCTGATGCAGTGTCTGGAAGTTTTCAGCGCGACCGATTCACCGGTCAGCGCGGTGATTTCACCGATAGACACCCGGGTTCGTTCGGGCGAGATCAATAGTTCGGTGACCGACATCCCCGCGAAGCTCGCCGAAATCCAAGCCCATTACAGCGACGCGCAGATCGATCATCTGGATGGCGTCACCATTCAATATCCAACCTGGTGGATGAACATCCGCGCATCGAATACCGAACCGCTGCTGCGCCTCAACGTCGAAGGCGACACCAAAGCGCTCATGGAGCAGCATCGCGATGAAGCTCTGAAATTGATCCGCTCCTGAGTCTGATAGATACCGCTGCCATGCAGCGGTATGAGGTGGCGCGCGACCTCGTCGTGACCGGCCTGACCGATCTGGAACCGCAACTCCCTGAGAAACAGCGTGCGGTGGTACACACGGCTCGCCTGCAGCTGCAGCGATCGAAATTTGTTCTGGCAGTGGTCGGTGAGTTCTCAAGCGGCAAATCGTTCCTTTTGAACACCCTGCTCGGGAAGATTCACTACGAAGACGTCAAGGGGCGCAAACAGATCGTCGGCCTGCTGGCAACCGACATCAACCCCTCAACTGCAACCATCACCGAACTTGAATACGCACCCTTCGAAGAAGCTCACGCGTTTTACGAGGACGGCCGGACCGAACGAATCGCGCTGGACCTCCTCTCGAAATTCGTGGCAGCTGCGGACAGCGACGATACACCCGAACGGGTGGTGGTGAGCGTCGATTCGCCATTCCTGCAGAGGGGATTCACGGTTGCCGATACCCCGGGGCTCGCATCAATCAATCCGGCTCATCGCCGCGCTACGCTGGGTTTCTTGCCGAGCGCCGATGCGGTTTTATATTTGATAGATACCCAACAGCCGTTTACCGATGGAGACGCGGCCTTTCTAGGGATTATCCGCCGGCACATCGACAGCATCTTCATCGTTCAAACCAAGATCGACCTGTGGCGCGCGGAGCAGACGGGCGGCAAATACGCCTGGGAACACGCGTACGACCGCATCGCGCAGCTCGCCGCCGTCCATTCCCCCGGAACCTACGTCTACGCGCTCTCGGCTCGCGAATACGCCGAGGGTCTGCTCGAAGCCGACTTGAGTAAAATGGAACGCAGCCGGTTCGCCGATTTTCTGGCAGCCCTGGATGCTTCGCTGATCAAGAATACCGGGCGGGCGCGCCTGCGCCGCGCCGGGGAGCAAACCGCGATTGCAACCCGCGATGCGATCGCGCAGTTTGAAGGTGATCTGGCGATGCTTGCGCTGCGAGTTGAGGAACTGCGCAGTCGGCGCGCCCAGATACTTCCGGCGCTCGAGCAGATCGATCGCTCGATCCGCGAACAGCGCAGCGCAATCGTCTTGGCTGAGGGGCAGCGTCGCCGGTTGATCAACGATCAAGGTGCCGCGCTTTGCACCGATGTTGAAGAAGCGCTCACGCAAGCCTTCGATACTGCCGACATTGCGCGACTGCGCGATCGAGCCCGTTTACATATCTTGATCGATCGCACGCTCGCCCAAGTCGTGGGCGAATTTGCCGGCGAGGTCTCCACGCAAGTTACCGCCGATCTGAATCGTTCGCTCGCTAGCGCATCGGCACTGCTGACGTTTCGCTTCTCGCTCAACGATTCCGCCGCTCGAGCGTTTGCGGCACAGCCCGGTTCCGGGATGTGGGCCGGCGACGTTCGCGCCGCAATCGCCTCGACGATCGTGCTGGAAGCAATCGGCGGACCGGCGATCGGCCTAGCGCAAGATATTGCCGGTCGCTTTGCGCTGGCGCATCACGGCGCATACATGAAGCGCGAACTGACGGCCGATTTGCGCTCCGAAATTTTTCCGCGACTGCGCTCGGAGATTGCGGCGTTTGCGCAAGCGATCGCTGCCAAGTCGGTGCGTATCTACGATGAGTTCGCAAGCGCGCTGGCCGATGCGGCGTTGACCAAACGCGATATCGAAATCGGCAGCATCGACCGAGCCCTCATCGCACGCACCGGAGCGAAAGACCCTAGTGAGACCATGCTCGAGTTGAAAGAGCGGCGCGATCGGCTGCAGCGCAGTTTGAGCCGGCTGGATCTCGCGACCGCGGGCTTTCTCGCCCAGCAAGACGAGATCGCGGCGGCCGACGCAGGACCGGATGCGATCCGCCGGGCGCACGCCGATCCGACCTTCGACACGTCCCTTTACACCAGCGGGCTGCGGCCGCAGCGTTGGCGAGTCGCCGTGTTGGGTGCCTTGCGGCGCGGAAAATCTCGCTTGATCAATGCCGTAGCCCAGGATCGGGTGCTCGCCGACGACGTCGCCGGCGCAATCAAATTCCCCGTGCATGTGCGTTACGGACCGCAGCGCAAAGCCTATGGATTGCAACCGGGGGGAGCCTGGCAAGAGATTCCGTTTGAGGATGCTCTGGCGGAAGCGGCTAGCAATCCGGTACTGATTGAAACGCCCTGGAAGATGCCCCACGAACTCGTCCTAGTTCACGCCCCCGCGTTCGATTCCGGCGATCCGCATGCCGAAGAGATTGCGATCGTTGCGGCACGGGCATCCAGTGAAATCTTGTGCTTATACTCGCGACAGCTCTCGGATCGCGAGCTATCGCTCTACGAGCGGGTCGCCGATCTCGGGAAGCCGATGCAGTTCGTCCACACGATCGCCGACAACGAGAGCGCCGCAGAGCGCCGCGAAGTTCTCGAGCTGGCCGCGCAGTACCTGAGGGAACATAAAATCGCGCCGGCGCGCATGTTTACCATCTCTGCAACCGACTACGAAGCTGCCCGCCGCGAGCGCCGTCCGGCGGCCGCATGGAACGAACTCGAAGCGTTGATCCGGACGCTGGAAGCCCACGCCGAATCCCACATGGCTCGCTTGGCGCGACTAGAAATGGCGAGCGCGCCGGGACCCGGCGCACCCAAACCCGGCCAAACCGGAGCGAAGGTCGGCCTCCTGCGGCGCTGGTTCGGCAAGTGAGTTTCGTGGGTACTGCGTAAGCGACGGCGAATCTAAGCGGGCGGCGGGTTCGCCCCTCGGCGAATCCCGGCCCAGCCAGAAGGAGAGATCCCACGTCTGAGCGCTACACCCTCGGTCCGGCCACGCTGGCTTTAGGCGACGGATCCTCAATATACGGTCGCCTAGTTATCGAACAAGCTAGAATCAGCGAGGTCCTTCCCGGGGATGGACTGAGCGATCGGCGCTTGGCGCCCGGCAGTACAATCGCCCCCGGTTTGATCGACGTTCACACCAACGGCGCCGGCGAATTTCTCTTCAATCGCGATCAGGGCTATGCCGTTCCGGTTGCGGCAGTGGAATACGCCCGCATGGGTGCCAGCGGATTCGTCGCCGGCATCATGACCGCACCGTGGGAATCGATGCTTCACGCGGCAAGCGAAGTCGTTGAGGCCGCGCATCAACTCGAGGAAGATCATCCCCGCGGGGCTCGCTGCTTAGGCGTGCACTTCGAAGGTCCGTTTCTGAATTCGAAGTTTCGCCGCGTCCATCGCAGCGAGTGGATCATCCCGGCCTCGCTAGAGCGCGCCCGCGCGATGACCGAGGCCTGCGCTGGGGCCTGTTTGATGGTGACCATGGCGCCCGAAGCCGAGGGCGTAACCGATGTCACGCGCTATTTCCTCGAGCAAGGCATCGTCTGCTCGGCGGGTCACACGAGCGCCAAGTATGCCGAGGGGATGCTTGCAATAGGGTTGGGATTCCGTTCGCTGACGCATGCGTTCAACGCCATGCCGCCGCTCGATCATCGCGACCCGTCGATACTGGCTGCGTTCATTCAAGATAAGCGAACGACCGTGCAAGTAATTTGCGACGGTCACCACGTGGCGCCAGCAATGGTGGATATTCTGCATCGCACGCTTGGAGATCGGCTAGTCTTGGCAACCGACAATATGCCGCCGTCGGGTCCAGGATACCGGGTCGAAGACGGCACCATGCGCTCCGAAGACGGGACGATCGCAGGCAGTGCGTTGCGGATCGATCAGGCCGTTCGGAATTTCATGGCATACACTGAGGTCCCGTTTGCGCGCGCGATAATGGGCGCAACCTTGGCTCCGGCCAAACTGCTCGGCTATGAGGGCGAAATGGGCCGGCTCGCCAAGGGACTGCGAGCCGATCTCTCGATTTGGGACAGCGAACACCAGGTGATCGGTACGATCGTCGGCGGCGTCGCGGTCTACGGCGCCAGGCTCGCGCCGGCTGCTGCTCAAGCCAGCTAAGGCCGATCGGAGAGATCGGAGTCGGCGCCGCTTCGCCGAGGTTAGTGCGCTCGCACGAAGCCTTTTTCTCGAAGCCATGAAATCATCGTCTCCGGGTATCCGGCGACGAAACGTTCGGGCAGCAATGGATCGTCCATAAATCCGGTTGCCGAACGTTCGAGTGTGTGTCCGGCTCCGGACAAGGTCACGACCGTGAGGTCGCCGGCGCGACCGGCTCGATCGAACAGCTCGCGCATTCGCGCAATACTGCGAGGCGCATCGACGTTGTGGTCGAGCGTTCCGAACAATGCGAGTGTTGGCATGAAGGTGCGTTGGAGCGAGGCTGGGTCGTAGATCGCCGCGGCTTGCAGAGCGGCTAACATCCGTGCCGGCGGCGGCGCCGTCATTCCCGGCGGAATCCGCATATACGGAAACCACGGCTGCGACCTCGCGGCGATCAACGCTTGGTTTGCGCTAAGCCAACCGGCATTTGTTTCCAGCGAACGCATCATCATGCGTTCGAACGCGAGCGCGTCCGAGATGTGTTTGGGGTTAAAATGACCGCTCCGGTGCAAGTCTTGGCCAATCTCATACACGATGTTTTCGGCGATGCTTCCGCTGGGCGAACTCTTCAAAATCATGAAGGCCAGCGGGAAGCGGGTTGCAACAATCGGCGCCACCCAGCCGCCGTTGCTGACAGCCCAAGCGCCAACCCGCCGCGCATCTACGGCCGAGTCGCTTTGTATAAAGTTGAGCGCCGCCACGACATCGTCGGCTTTGGAGACGGGACTCGTATATTGCCAGTTCCCAGTAGAGATGCCGGTGCCACGCTGATCGTACGTGACCACGTTGAGTCCATGCGAAACGAAATACGGAATGAGAAAGCCGGTCGCCCGCGTCTCATCATCGGCCCCGTGAATCAATACGATCGTCGCGCGCCGTTTGGCTCCAGGCGCGTGCCACAGCGAAGCGCCCAACCGATTCGCGCCGTGCTCGATAACGAATGGCTGCTCGACGACCGCAGAGGCCGGTGAATTTAAGCGGAACACCATCGACGGCGACCCATCAGTTTTATACTCGTGACCCGACACGTATGTCAAAGTGCCGATCCGCCGCGTTTTGCTGTCGTAGTATTGGGTGGTCGGACGATCGGACGGCTCGGCCTCGGGTCCGACGTATACCGTTCGCCCCGCAAGGCGATAAGCGCCCGATGCGGGCGCGCGCATGGCCACCGCCAGAGCCAGAATCGCGTGAGTTACCATGCCGAATGTACAGGTAATTCCGCCGAATGTTTCATCGAACGCCGCACACCTTACGCTCCCAAATAGGCGCGAAGTACGGCCGGGTTTTCGAGTAAGTTTGCTCCCGTGTCTTCCAAACTGATTCGGCCGACCTCCAGCACGTACCCGCGCGAGGCAATCGATAGCGCCTGACGAGCGTTCTGTTCGACCAGCAAGATCGTGGTGCCACGCGCGTTGATCTCCCCAATCACGCTGAAAATCGTCTGCACCAGCAGCGGCGCGAGTCCGAGAGATGGTTCGTCCAGCATCAGCAATCGTGGCCGGCTCATCAACGCGCGCCCGATCGCGAGCATTTGCTGTTCGCCGCCCGAGAGCGTCCCGGCCGCTTGCGGCAGTCGCTCGGCCAAGCGCGGGAAGGTTTGCAGCACATATCTCAGATCGTCGGCAACTTCGGTTTTGTCCGCACGCGTGTACGCTCCAAGCGCTAAGTTTTCGCGAACGCTCATGCGAGCAAAGACGCGGCGACCTTCCGGCGCATGGCTAATGCCGGCGCGCACGATGCCGTCCGGACTCTGCCGGCGCAGGTCGGTTCCCGCGAATCTGAGCGCGCCGCCGGATGCCCGAACCAGGCCGCTGATCGCGCGCAGTGTGGTTGTCTTGCCCGCACCGTTTGCGCCGATGAGTGTGACGATTTCGCCTTCGTTCACGTGCATCGAGAGCCCGTGCAATGCTTGAATCCCGCCGTAGTGAACGTCGAGCCGATCGATCGTCAACATCAGCGCGGAGCTCCCAAATATGCTTCGATCACCGCTGGGTCGCTACGAATCTGGGCCGGCGTTCCGCTTGCAATCGACTCGCCGTGATCGAGTACGACGATCCGCTCGCTGATCTGCATGACTAGGGACATATCGTGCTCGATTAGGAAGATCGTCGTTCCAAGGGCGCGGATTTCTCGTATCAGCGCAAGGAGATCGGTCTTCTCACGCGGATTCATCCCGGCCGCCGGTTCGTCAAGCAGCAACAGCTTGGGATTGCCGGCAAGAGCGCGCGCAATTTCGAGCCGGCGCTGTGATCCGTAGGGAAGGCTTCCGGCAAACGTCTGCGCATCGCCGTCCAAACCGACCAAGCCGAGCAAATCGAGCGCCCGAGCGCGAACACGCTTCTCTTCGTTGCGGCCAAAGGGTGTGTGCAGTAAAGAGTCCCAGAGTTTGGCGTGCATTAGCGGATGCTCGCCGGTCATAACGTTGTCGAGCGCTGACATAAACGCAAACAGCCGAATGTTTTGGAATGTCCGGGCAATCCCGGCACTCGCGATCCGATAGGTCGGTCGCCGATCGATTCGCGTTCCTGCAAAACTGATTCGACCGGACGAAGGCGCGTACACCCCGGTAATCAGATTGAAGACGGTCGATTTTCCGGCGCCGTTCGGGCCGATCATTGCAACGATCTCACCGGGCTCGATCTCCAAGCCGAGCTTCTGAACCGCGGTTAACCCGCCGAAGCGCTTGCTCAGCTCCGCAATTTCGAGCAGCGCCATCAAGCTTCGCTCTTCCCGAGCGCAGTTCGCAATTCGGCGCGGCGCTTACGGCTCGGCAGCAGTCCCTCGGGCTTAAAGAGCATTATGCCGACTAAGATTGCCCCATAAATGAAGAGATGAACGTTTGTGAAATCGACGTTGAGATGGATTGCGGCGGCAATGGTATTGGCTTGCGGCAAGAGCACGCTATTGACCAGCGTGAGAATCAAGCTGCCGACGATGACACCTGGAATGTTCCCCATCCCGCCCAGCACCAGCATCGCCAGAATCAAAATGCTCACGCTGAATTGAAAGGAATCCGGCGAAACCACACTCAGTTTTGAGGCAAACACCACGCCGCCGAGTCCGCTGAATGCTGCCCCGAGCGAGAACGCGGCGAGCTTAGCGGTCGTGGTGTTGATACCCATGTGCCGCGCAGCCAGCTCATCCTCGCGAATTGCAACCCAAGCCCGGCCCAGGCGGCTATTCCGCACATTACTCGCCAGCCATAATCCTAGCGCGATCAACCCGAGGGTCACATAGTAATACGGCAGGGAAAATACCCCAAACGAATGCCCCAGGAAATTGGGTGTATCCAAACCGCTGATTCCGCTCGGGCCGCCGGTGTACTTTGTGAGGTTTTGAAAGACTTGCGGCACAATTTCACCGAAGCCGAGCGTCACGATTGCCAGGTAATCGCCGCGCAAGCGCAGCGTCGGTGCTCCTAGTAGGATGCCGAAGATCGCCGCAATCGCGGCCGCAATGAAGAGCAGGGCCCAAAATGGAAGATGCACGTTGAACTGTGGGCTTGCCAGCATCGCATACGAATACGAGCCGATTGCGAAAAAAGCTGCGTAGCCCAGGTCCAGCAGCCCGGCAAAACCGACGACAATATTCAACCCAAGTGCCAGCAACAGAAATATTCCGGTGTCAGCAAGAATGTTGTAATCGGCGTCGTTGCGATCGAACAGCGGCGCGATCAGCAGCAGTGCGCCTAGTCCAGCGTAGAGTCCGCGTTTGAGTCCAAGACGTTCGGTCCGGCTTGCGGCGATGACCGTGCCGATGGTCACCAGATAGTAAAGGTAGATCATACCTTTTCCGGCAGCGCTTCGCCCAGCAGGCCGGCCGGCCTGAAGATCAGGACCAGCACCAGAATGGCAAATACCGTGACGTTGCTCCACTGATTACCAAAGAACTGGGTGGCGAATGCCTCGATTATGCCAATCGCGAATCCGCCCAGCATGGCGCCGGCCAGATTACCAATTCCGCCGAGAACTGCAGCGGTAAAGGCTTTGAGGCCGGCCTGGTAGCCGTTAAAGAACCAGGTCGACTGATAGTACACGCCCGATACGAATCCCGCCACGCCCGCCAGCGCACTCCCGATCAAAAACGTTAGTGCAATCGTTGCGTTCACGTTAATCCCCATGAGTTGCGCGGCGTCCCGATCCTGCGCGGTCGCGCGCATCGCGCGGCCCATTTGGGTTCGGTGGACGAGAAGCTGCAATGCGAGCATCAGGGCGACGGCGAGCGCGACGACCATCACTTGCTTCCCGCCGATGGTCAGCGTTGCAATCGTGAACGTCGGATTCGGAATGACGTCCGGAAACGAGATCGGTGAAGGACCCTTCCAGAGCTGCATGACGTTTTCGAGAATAAACGAGACCCCGATGGCGGTGATCAGCGGCGCCAAGCGGGGCGCGTTCCGCAGACGCCGATACGCCAGGCGTTCGATCAGAACTCCGACCAA
>JBDTCU010000122.1:0-3982 GCA_039923415.1 Vulcanimicrobiaceae bacterium | reverse complement strand
AACGACAACGAGATGTCGATCGCGCCCAACGTCGGCTCGATTGCCTCGTATCTCTCGGTGCTCCGCAGCAAACCATTCGCAAATTTTGCGCGTAAACAAGCCAAGAACGCGCTCCAGCGTATTCCGTTCGGCGGCACCGCCAAAAAAGCGATCCAAACCGCCGAGCACGCGGCAATCCGGTTCGTCGCTCCCGCGGAACACACGGCGGTCATTTTTGAAGAGCTGGGCTTTCGCTACATGGGGCCGGTTGACGGACACAATTTCGATGCGTTGGCCGATGCAATCGTAACGGCGAAGGCGGTTGCGGGGCCGGTACTGCTGCACGTTCGGACGACCAAAGGAAAGGGTTACGAGCCCGCGGAGCTGGATGCTCGCACCTTTCACGGGTGCGGAGCCTTCGAGCTTGAGAACGGCAAGATCGAAAAGAAATCCGATGCGCTCGCCACATTTTCGGATGCGTTCGGCGATGCGATCTGCATAGTCGCGCAGGCAGACCGGCGGATCATCGGGATCACGGCTGCGATGCCTGATGGTACCAAGCTCAGCAAATTCGCCAAGCGTTTTCCGGACCGCTACTTCGATGTCGGCATAGCCGAAGCGCACGCGGTCTGCTTTGCCGCCGGTGCGGCGGCAGCTGGTCTGCGGCCGATCTGCGCGATCTACTCAACGTTTCTGCAGCGCGCCTACGATCAAATCGTGCATGATGTCGTCGTCCAGGGTTTACCGGTCGTGTTTTGTCTGGATCGAGCCGGGGTGGTGGGCGACGACGGTCCGACCCATATGGGACTCTACGATATCGCCTATCTGCGAACGCTGCCCGGCATGACGATCATGTCGCCCCGTAACGAGGCCGAACTCTTGCCGATGCTCGAGCATGCTCTTAAGCTCGGCGGGCCGGCGGCAATCCGTTATCCGCGCGGCTCGACCCACAGAAGTGAGTCCGGCGTGCCGCCGGCGATAGTGCACGGCCGCGCAGAGGTGCTGCGAGCGGGCTCGGGGAGCGCGATTCTGGCGTTCGGGAATGCGGTCGAGGTCGCCCTGGATGGATACGATCTGCTCGCAGGCATTGACCCCAGCGACCTTCCCACGGTGGTCAACATGCGCTTCGCGAAGCCGCTGGACGAGGCGCTCCTGCTCGAACTGGCGCGGGATCACAGCCACTTTCTTACCTTAGAAGAACACGCGCTCGCAGGCGGCTTCGGCTCGGCGGTCGTAGAGTTCGTTTCGGACCAGGGGCTCAAGGTGAGCGTCGAGCGAATCGGTGCGCCCGATTCCCTGATCCAGCACGATACCCAGGCCAAGCAACGGGCGCAATTCGGGCTGCATGCAGAGGGTGTGGCCGCTCGGGTTGCTCGCGTTCTTGTAGCGCCTGCTCGTCCGTGATACAATCCCACGCGTTATTCTTTCCAGGAGAGTATTTTGATCTCATTGCTGCTCGCTGCGGCGAAAGTTCCGGTCGTCGCAGTAACGACTGCGCCGGCGCAACTCAACCAACAGGTTCCGTTTTCTGCGCCCGCACCTCAGTCGTGGGTGGCCGCGCACGCCGGCTGGGCTACCCACACATTCGCCGGGCTGTTCATTCTGATGGCGGTCGGACTCATCTTTCTGCTGGCGATTCAAACGACCAAGCAAGAAGGTCTCTCGGGGACGATCGGCGGTCGAGTTGAATCGGCTTATCGCGGACGAATGGGTGGGGAAGAGCAACTGCAGCGGCTGACGGGCGTTGTTGCCGTGTTGTTCGTCGTGATTGCGACGATCTTGTCTCTCACCGGAATCTAGCGCTTCATGGCGCTCCTCGAGGTCAAAAATCTCCGCACGACTTTCCAGACCGAAGACGGTCTGGTAACCGCGGTGAATGGGCTATCGTACGCAATTGAGGCCGGCTCAACCCTCGGCATCGTGGGAGAATCGGGTTCCGGGAAATCGGTGAACGCGCTCTCGATCATGCGGCTGATCTCGCGGCCGGGTAGGATCGAAGCCGGCGAGGTGATGTTCAACGGCCAGAATCTGCTGCTCAAGAGCGAGCACGAGATGCGCAAAATTCGCGGTCACCAAATTGCGATGATTTTCCAGGACCCAATGACGTCGCTCAATCCGGTCTTGAACGTTGGCGAGCAAATCTCAGAAGCGATCCGCTTGCACCTGGGATACAACCGGAAAGAGGCGCTCGACAAGACGATCGAGATGCTCCAAAAGGTCAACATCCCACTGCCTGAAAAGCGGATCAAAGATTATCCTCATCAATTCTCCGGCGGGATGCGCCAGCGCGTCATGATCGCAATGGCGCTCTCATGCGATCCGCAGCTGCTCATTGCGGACGAGCCCACCACTGCGCTGGACGTGACCATTCAAGCCCAAATCATCGAATTGATGAACGAGATGCAGCGCGAGACCGGGGCTGCGATCATCATGATCACCCACGATTTAGGCGTGGTTGCCGAAATTTGCAAGAACGTGCTTGTAATGTACGGCGGCAACATGGTTGAGTACGGTACCGCCGAGCAGATATTCGATGACCCGAAGATGCCCTACACTCAGGGCCTGCTGGCATCGCTGCCGCGTCTGGATGCGACCGAGCGCAAGCGTTTGGAACCGATTATGGGGCAGCCGCCGAATCTACTGCGTTTACCGCCGGGATGCGCGTTTGCGCCGCGTTGCGCGTACCGAATGCCGATCTGCGATCAGCCGGTGCCGCTCTATGATTTCAAGGAAGGTCACGTCGCGCGATGCTATCTGTACGACGACCGTGCCAAGGATCAACGTCCGATCGAAGTGCAGACGGCTGCTCAGGTCTCTCTGAACGATCTCGCGGCAACTCCGCAAGCGCTTGCGGAGAAGTAGGGGCATGGAAGCCATCGTCACACCGACGCAGACCACCAATCTAGTCGAAGTCAAGGACCTCTACAAATACTTTCCCATCCATGCGGGTTTACTCTCTCGCCACGTCGCCGATGTAAAGGCTGTCGACGGGATCGACTTTTCGATCTCTCAGGGTGAAACATTGGGTCTGGTTGGCGAATCCGGATCCGGCAAGACGACCGTGGGCAGAGTGCTTTTACGCCTGCTGGCGGCGACCAAGGGCGAAGTTTTTTTTGAAGGCCGCAATATCCTCAAGCTGCCGCGCGACGAAGTCCGCAAGCTTCGCAAAGAGATGCAGATTATTTTCCAGGATCCATTCGCGAGTCTCAATCCGCGCATGACCGTCGGCGATATCGTCGGCGAACCACTCCGCATTCACCACATCGCCAAGGGTAAGGCAGCCGATGAGCGAGTGCAGGATTTGCTTAAGATGGTCGGCTTACAGCCCTATCACGCCAATCGCTATCCGCACGAGTTTTCCGGCGGTCAGCGGCAACGGGTCGGAATTGCCCGCGCCCTGGCAGTCGACCCCAAGTTCATCGTTTGCGATGAGCCGGTCTCGGCCCTCGACGTATCGATTCAGGCCCAAGTGATCAACCTGCTCGAAGATCTGCAGAAACAGCTCGGCCTCACCTACCTCTTCATCGCGCACGATCTTTCGGTCGTCCGCCATATCTCAACCCGAGTGGCGGTGATGTACGTCGGAAAATTGGTAGAGCTGGCGGATCGCGACGAACTGTACGATAATCCACTGCATCCCTACACCCAGTCACTGCTTTCGGCGATTCCAATTCCCGATCCGCATGTCGAGCGACGCCGCAAACGGATCGTTCTCTCGGGTGATATTCCCTCGCCGGTAAACCCACCGTCCGGTTGCCGCTTTCATACCCGCTGCCCGGTAGCATTCGCCCGCTGCAGCGTCGAGATTCCGCCCTTTACGGAGTATTCTAAGGGTCATTTTGCAGCCTGTCACTGGGTGGAAGAACACGCCGGCAAAGCACCGGATTTGATCGGCGGCCCGGAGATTATTTCAACGCCGCGCTAGAAATAAGAAGAGCGATCGCGGGGCGATCGCTCTCGTTATTTCAGCCGTGAAAAGCGCTAAGCTTTCTTCTTGCGGCTC
>JBDTCU010000121.1:0-6999 GCA_039923415.1 Vulcanimicrobiaceae bacterium | reverse complement strand
AGCTCGCGTGGCCAATCACGAATCCCGGCGCAATCGAGATCGATCCGAATAATAACAATCACATTCTTGTCGCAAACCTAAGCGGCGGGAACGCATCTTCGCTCTGGGTTTCGTTCGACGGCGGCGGTACCTGGACGCAGTCCGGCGGCGTTCCGCAGACCGGATTCTGGTACTCCGCGACAATCTCGCCGGCCAACGGTTCGATCGTTTTGGCGACCAACGTCGATCCGCAAAACAACGTCTACGTTCTCAGAAGTACCGACGGCGGCAAGACGTTCGCGTTAGTCACCAACGTAACCCGCGCACCGCTCACCTATGGACGCGTCGAGTCACCGCGTGCGGTTCGAGGCGAACATGCACTAGCAGGTCATCGATTCCAACCGCAGAGCATCGTGCAGAGCACACAACCGCGCGCCTTTGTTTACAGCCCTGCGCGCGAGATTCTCTTCAACCCAGACGTCAAGACCGGCGTTCCCGATGCAGTGCTTACCACTCGACTCGGCGCGTTTATCTCGACCGACTATGGCTCGACGTGGCAGCGGATCGACGCCACTACGATCTCGCACAGTTTCTGGCGCGCGCACTGGTACAACGGGTATCTCTACCTTGCCTCCGACGGCCAGGGCATCTTGAAATCGACCGGTATCGTACAACCATCGGCGCGGTAGTTTCTCGTTCGCGCTCGATTACTTCACGATGACCGTTCCCAGCATGCCGAATGCGTCGTGGAACAGGCACTCGTATCCGAACGTGCCGGCCTTCGTGAACGTTAGGCTGTACGACTGGCCGGGATTCATTACCCCGGAATTCGTGACATGTGAGCCGTCGTAGGTCGAGCCGCCGATTGGAGGCGTGAACGGGTCTCCCGGCAGTGGCGGCAGCGGCTGCCCGGCGACCGGGAAGGTTACCGTGTGCGGCTCGTTGCTGCTGAGGTTTTTCCAGGTGAGTGTCGTGCCGACGCGGATCGTTACGCTCGTTGCGTTCACGCGATCGCCGCTCAGGAACCGTAGGACGGTTGACTGACTCGGCGGAGCCGACGGTCCGAAGGGTGAAATGCCCGCCGCCACCATTGTTCCGCCTACGCCGAAGAGCACGTCGCTTCTGACCGCTATGTCGGCGGCGCTTAAGAACACCTTGAGGGCGCTGGTTCCCAATCCCGTATAGAATCCTTGAGAACCCGGATAAGCGGTTCCGCGCGGTTGCACGATTATTGTGCCGGTCATCTCGGGCGGATGCAATACGCATGCGTATTTGTAGGTTCCAGCCTTGGTGAACGTCAGCGTATAGTGCTGGCCCGGAACGAGAACTCCGGAGCTGACGAAGTTGGACCCGTTGAACGTCGAGCCCCCCTGCGGGAGAGTCGGGTCGCCGGCGCAGCAATTGAACGTTATCGTGTGGGCCTCGCCCGCAACCGCCCAAGTAACGCTGTCTCCGACATCGATGATAATCGCTGAGGGAAGCATCGCCAGCGCTTGGAGCGCACCCGCGTCCTGACCGCCGCCGGCTTGAAGTTGCCAGGATGTCCCCGAAAGAACCGCCCCGGCAGTGCCGGGCGCATTTTGCTGCGCGCTGTTAGATACCCCGGCTGGTATTTGCGAAGAGCCGGAACCCCCGCCGCAGCCGGCGAGTGCAGCCGCTGCCGCGAACATAAGCACGAGCCGAAAAGGCGTGCTCCGAAATAGGAAACCTCGCATAGTGCTTCTCCTTTACGCGCTAAGCCTAACACGGCAGCCTGCTCGCTGAATGAAGCAAACGGCCTAACGGACGCTACGGTAATCCGCCGAACGTCCCGCGCCATTCCCGGCAGCTCGCCGTTCAGGCCTAGCGATCGACGGTCGCCGTCGCAGTAGACTTCCAACATCTTCGCCCTTCGGCTACCGGTTCGCGCGCACGCGCAAATCCTGCTGAGGGTGACACGTACTGTGGGAGGCTATTTCATGGGACCAGTAAGTCAGCCGGTCGCGCGATCGGTCGAGTTTGGAATCTATCGTGACGGCGACAATAATCTCGATGAGTCGCAGGGCATTACACTGCGCCAGGCGTTAGATACCAGCTCCAAGGACTCGCGCATCGAATACACCGTGCAAGATACGACTTCGCTGCGAACTGCAGACGATGACAGTGTCGAAGGAAACCTGCGAACAGACAACTTCACAATCGCCGATGGAAAGATCGGCCAGGCGTCGATCGATAAAGCTCACGATATGGCTTCGCCGAAAAATCTCGCGCAGTTTGTCGCTCGCACGCTCGACAATGCACAAAAGTCCGGTGCGAAGCATACCTGGATCGAACTGACCGATCACGGTGCCGGTGACGGCGGCGGACTGGAAGCCGATAGCGCGCACGGCATCATGTCGATGCCGGATATCGCGGGAGCGATTGCCGACGGCGTGAAGCTGCACGCTCAAGAGCATCCCGAAGATGCCGGGCGCGGCGTCGATGGCGTGGTTGCTAATCAGTGTTTGATGTCGAGTCTAGGATTCGCCGACGCACTTTCGCACGCCGGCGTGAAGTACTTGGCCGCCAGTCCCGAGACGATGGTCTCGCCCGGCGTGCCGAGCGATGTTGTCGACGCGATCGCCAAAAACTCCAGCGACCCGACCGCGATGGGAAAAGCGATCGTCAGCGATGTGATGCATCAGAAGTACGGCGTTGACGGCCAGACCTGGGGTCCGGCAGCCGCTTTCGACGTCCTCAATCTCGATAGTGCCAAGATGCGCACGGTTGAAACGTCGGTGAAAGCGCTGAACGATGCGATCGGTGCCCGAAAGAACGATCGCGCTGAAGTTGCCGCCATCCGTTCCGACGCCAAAACTAACGAAGGTATGGTGCGCTTCCCTGAGGCGACTCCGGATATGCCCTGGCACGCCGACCGACCCGCGATCGCACTCTTTGGAACGCTCGCAAGCGACTCGCGCCTCGACAGTGCGTTGCGTTCGTTAGCAAAAAGCGCGCAAACCGCGGTTGCAAACACTGTTGTCGCACACCAAGAGAGCAAGAGTTTCGCCCCCTTTGATGGGTCGAACTATGCAGACGCAGTCGGCCCTACGACTCACTTTCCGGTGAACCCAAAGCAAATCGATCCCTGGGCACCGCGTGTGAGTGAAACCAATAATCGCTTCTTTGATGAAACGGATGCAGCCGCCGCCGAACGCGTCATCGCGTAGCTAGAGCCGTGCCGGCTATTAAGGTGAGGCAGGTTCTTCGCTGGCTTCGTGACGATGGCTGGCTGCTCGACGGCACCGCAGGTAGTCACCGGCACTTTCGGCATCCTTCTAAGCCAGGTTTGGTAACTGTCCCCGACAAAGCAAACGCCGAGCTCAACCCCAAAACTTACCGATCAATTTGTAAGCAAGCAGGTTGGGGAAAGACCGGGCCTAGGAGAGAGCCATGAAATATGCCATCATGATTGAACGCGGACAGTTAAACTACTCCGCATTTGCACCTGACTTGCCGGGTTGCGTCGCGGTCGGTGATACTTTAGCCGACGCAAAACGCGAAATTCGTTCCGCCGTCGTCGCGCACATAGCAAATCTCCGAAAGCACGGCGATCCGATTCCACCCGCAATCACCTCAATTGATTACGCTGAAGTGGCGTGATCGCTCACGTCGCCGCCTAGCGTTTAGAGCTTCGTCGAGAGCACCAATCTGTAGGTCGCCGGCCCGAGAACATTGCCGGGAGTCGCCACCGTTTGACCGCCGACCAGCGGAATCGGCACACCGCCCCCGTAGAGCGGAAGAATGCCGGGATAGGCATTGAGGATATTGTCGCCCGAGAGCTGGAGTGTTAAGTGGTCGCTAAGCGGGAAGCGGAGCGTCGCAAAGGCGATGCCGAACGCCGGACGATTGAGCGAGTTGTTGAACCCGTAGTAGGTGTCGCCGATCGATGCGTATGCGCCGCTCTTGAATGTGTATGAAAACTCCGCATTGCCCTGAGAATACGGAATGCGCATGTTGCCGTTGTAGCTGAAGTTAAAACCAGGGGTGAAGATACCGACACCGTTGGTGTTCTGACCGGAAATAATGTTGAGATTCTGATCCTGCGTACACCCAGGACCCGGAATCGAACAATAGAAGTACGGCGGCAGGTTGTAGTAGTAGCCCTTCTGCAACGCGCCCGAGATCGTGTACCCGAACCCGACCTGCGGAGTACGCCGCACCGCAAGCTCGATGCCCTCAAAGCGCGCGTTGCTGATGTTGACGTTGGTTTGATTGAGGATTGGGGTTCCCGGCGGAATCGTGCCGGTGCCCGTGCAGGTATTGGTTTGGCCGCAGGTTAGGCCGGTGTCGACCGTCTGTCCGAAAAAGCGGTTGAAGAGGTTCGTGTAATAGATATCGCCGGTGACGACCGTCGCCGGGTCTTTGAGGCGCACATCCGCGCCGAGATCGTATCCAAAACCGGTCTCCGGTTTCAGGTCACCGTTGCTCTGCTGTTCGATCGCCACCTGCCCGTTATAGGAAGGCGTCGAAGTGATTTGGTTGAGCAGGCCCAGAAACGGCGGGGCGATGGAACTCCCCATCGCAAAACGAATCGCCGTTGCGGTGTTCGGGCGATATACCACGCCGATACGTGGATCGTCGTGCGACTTGTTCGACGTTGCGAAGGTCACCCCGGTTCCGTTTACGGCTGCGTCAAACGTGTTGCAGTTGCCGCCCGCACAAGCGATCGGATAGGTGCTCTTGTACGTATTCAGATAATCGCTGAGCGTAACGTCGAGGCGATGGCCGACATAAAAGTGGTCGCGCAAGAGATAGGTCGTGAGCGTCTGGCCGGTTCCCGGCGGTAGGTTAAATGAGTAAAACGGGCCTGAAAACACCGAGTAATCCAAGCTTTGGGATGCCGTTCGGTCGTACGAAAACGTCAGCAGCCCGTCGCCGATCGGGTGTTGGTAGGCAAGCGATTCGCCACCGAGTTTATCCAGTTCGGGCTCGTGGTAGTAGTCGCTGAAGCCGACGTTGGCCTGGGTACCGTTGAACGTTTGATTGATGTTTCCACTGCCGGAAGAGACTCCGAACAGGTTCACGCTGTTGAAATCCAGGAAGTTCTTTCCGTTGTCACCCTGGAACTGATAGCGCAGAATCGAGGCGTGATAGTACCGGGCAAGCAGGGTGTCTTTACCAATTGTGGTCGAGACTTCACCCTGGAAGATCGGCTCGTTATTGTATTCGCCGTTGTAGGCTCCAGGAAAGAGGTTCGTCGCCACCTCAACCGGTCCGGGACGAAGCGAGCCGGTATAGCTGGGGTCGCCTGGAGTGAACTGGCCATCTACAATGTCTGATGTGTTGCCGTTCTGATCGCTTTCCGACTGACCGCCCAGATAGCTCACCGTAGCGAATGTCGCCGGCGAAAGCTTATAGCGGAATTTCACAAGCTCGGCAGTTTGATCGAGCGTCCCCGAAAGCTGATAGCAGCATGCGAGCAGCGGATAGCCGGTGGTGATGGGCGTCTGAGTAGTACCGGCTTTCGACGATGTTGCATTTCCCTGCGCGATACCGCCGTTGTAGGTTCCGCCGGAAGGATCGTAGTACACGTTCTTTCCGCTGAGCGCCGACGGGTTGTTGTAGGTAGCCAAATCGACGATAAATCCAAAACGTCCGCTCGTATTGGAGAAGCTAAAATTGCTTAGCGTACCGCCGCGATTATCGGCGCCCACCAGCAACTCGGCGCTGGGCATCAGCGTAGGATCTTTGGTGCGAAAGTTGGTCGTACCGCCGATCGCATTGTTGACCACCGGTGAATCGGCGCCGGGGCCTTTGATCACCTCGACGCTGCCGAACATAAAGCTGTTGAGAAAGGTCGTCACGTTGTCGCCGTATTGGCCGACCGAGATCGCGTGCCCGTCGATGAGCGAAGCCGTTTCGTAGGATGTGGCACCCCGGATGTTCGGAACGGTAATCGATCCGGGAGCCGCCGCATTAGACGAGGTCGACGGAAACGATATTTGCAGCCCCGGCACTTGGCTGAGGACGCGCGTGACTTGCGGCTGCGCCTGATCGATGAACGACTGCGTCGTAACCACGTTCACCGATGCCGGTGAGGCGTTAAACGTGCCGCGTCCGGCAGCATGCACGGTCGCGATACTGCGCAGTGACGAAAAGGTGACCCGGTCCATGCGAACCGTAAAATCCTGAGTCTGACCGGCAATTTCCACGATTTCATCTTGCACCGCGGTGCTGTATCCGGGCTTTGCGGCCGAAAGCACATAGACTCCCGGAGCCACGCCGTTAATCGAGAACTTGCCTCGCTCGTCGGTCGTTGCGGAATAGGCCACCGGCCCGCGCAGGACCACCGAGGCGCCGGCAATCGGGGCACCCGATCCGTCACTGATCGACCCTGTAATCGCGGCCGGAGCCGGCGGAGCGGAAGTCTGAGCCGACGCCGCGATCGGCGCGCCGGCAAAAGCGAACAGCGCGACGATCATACCGTTGGTAAGGACGCGCAACATGAACTTTCCGATCATAACCCATCCATCAAGAGACACGAGCAATCTGCAAGTCTGACACCCGAATGCAACGACATCCTGCGTCTATCCTTCTTTACCAGAGGCCTTCATGCGGCGCCTTCGGGCGGGGACCGGTACGCTCAGCGAAGCAGCGGAACCCGCTCGGGATAGATCGGGCGGTTGATAATTTGCTGCAGGGCTGACGATCGCGCCGTCAAGACCAGTTCGCAGAACCGCGCGAACGCTTCACGTTCGGCGACGCCTTCGGCAAAACGCTCGTTTTGGGTGAGATCAACCTTCTCCGAGAAGGGCAAGAAACGCGTGAACCGTCCGTCATCATCCACGCCAAGTTCAACTAACCCAGATTCGGCGAAGATTCGCAATGCCACTGCGACTGTTCGGTCGCTCGCCATGTCTAACTCTAGCGTGCGCGCAATATCGGTGTGCGCGATCCTCACTATGCCGTCTTGCGCCAAGCCCTTCATCCCCTTGTAGAGCTCGCGCAGCACGTGTAGTGAGGGAGCCTCGCGCGCAATGATAAAATCGTTTATTCTCC
>JBDTCU010000120.1:0-2946 GCA_039923415.1 Vulcanimicrobiaceae bacterium | reverse complement strand
TGCGAGCGGAGTACCTTGATCGCAACCCGGCGGCGCAGTAAGGTATCGGTTCCGCAATAGACGATCGCCATGCCGCCCTCACCCAGCTTCGAGTCCAGGCGGTAGCGATTGTTGAAGATCTGTTCTTCGATCAATTTTGTATATTCTTCAATGCAGTGCGAAGGACGTTACGAGCGATCGGAGCGGCAACCGCCGCGCCATAGCCTGCATTCTCAACCACAATCGCTACCGCCGCCCGCGGATGTTCGGCGGGCGCGAAGCAGACAAACCAGGAGTGCGCGCGGCCCAGCGGGTTGGTCGCCGTTCCGGTTTTGCCGGCCACTGTAACGCCGGGAAGTGCTGCAACCGTGCCCGTGCCTCTCTCTATCACCGCAATCATCATCTTCTTCACTTGCGCTGCCGTATCCGCCGTAATCGGAGTTGCGAGGGTTGCGCCGGAGTAGCTGCTCTGCGCGTGCGGCTGGTCGACCTGACGAACGATGAACGGGCGCGGCTCGCTGCCTTTATCGGCGATCGCGGCGGTGATCAGAGCCATCCGCAGCGGGGTAACCAGCAGTGAGCCTTGGCCGAAGCCCATCTGGGCCAGCTCCCCCGGGGTGACCGTGGACTTCTCCGGAATCCGATCTAGCTGAGTCGGCAACTGAAAATCGAGTGAGGTCCCTAGGCCCCAGCGGTTCGCGTATTCGTACCAGCGATCGACGCCAAGTCTGAGCGCAATTTGAGCGAAATCGACGTTGCTGGAGAGAGCGAAGGCTGTGGTGAGGTCTTGCGTGCCGGTGTACTCATCCTCATCGTTGTGCAGCGTAAAGTTTCCAACCACCAAATACCCAGGGTCGTTGAATGTGGATTGCATCGTAACGACACCTGAATCGAGTGCATCGCCGGCGGTGACGATTTTAAAGGTCGATCCGGGAGGATAGAGTCCGTCGATAGCGCGATTGAGCAGCGGGCTCGACGTGTTGCGGAGGAGACTCCCGAAGTCACGATCGAGGGTGTTCGGATCGAAACTTGGAAGGCTCGCGATCGCCAGCACCGCGCCCGTTCGCGGATCGAGAACCACCCCGGCGGCTCGCGCATATGGCGCGAGTTGATCGGCAAGTACGCTTTCGATCGCGGGATTGATGGTCGTTACGATATCCGCGCCCCGCACTTGAGAGCTCTTCCCGCCGAGCGCATCGAGCAGTTCGCCCCACTGAGTGATCGGGTCCCCGGTTGTATCGGGCGGCGTCAGCGCGCGATCGTAGGCATCTTCCAAACCCGATGTACCGTACCGTTGCGAAACATAGCCGACGGTTTGGGCGAGCGCCGCTCCATATGGATAGATACGCTTGCCGCGAAAGGTTTGGGCCAGTATCGTGCCGTCGGCGGCTACTATCCGGCCGCGAAGTTCGCCCAGCAACGCATGACGCGGGTTATACGGCCGCGCCGCAATCGCCGGCCCTGCGATCACTTGCAGGTAAAATTGCCGCGCGATCAAGATAGCAAAGAGCGCCGCAAACAGCGCGCCAACCTGCGCGATCGCGCGATTGCTCACAGCGGTGGTGCGCCGGCCCGCTCGCGCAGCAGCGTAAATCCGCCAGCTGTGCGAACCGCTAATTGGGCACGCCCCGGATCGCTCGCCAGCGCCAGATTAATCAGGCTGTGCGCGGTAGATTCCTTGATCAAGCCGGTCGCTAAGATAACTTCCACATCCAACTCGCCGAGCAATTCCGGAGCAATGTAGGCGGCCCGCGGCAGCGTTTCAAAGAAACGCTCTTCATAGGGTCCGTCCCGCCAAGGTCCCCGTTTTCCAAAGACCGTCGAATGGTAATCCCAAGCGCAGAGCTGACGCTCGTTCCACACGAAATGATCGCGAACGCAGAGCCGGCGGCAGGACGCGCATTGCAGAATCGATGATGGCGGTTGGCTTAGCGCGTGGGTGATCTCTTCAGGTAAATCTTCAGCGTTGAGGACGCCGTCTTCGTCCAATTTCCCGGGAGTTTCGGCGTCCCATTCGATCCGCGCGAGCAGTTCGATATCACGGACCGGCGCTACGAAGGCACGTTCGTCTTCAGGCGGAAAGGTCTGATCGATCCAGGGCAGCAGATTGTCGAGCGCAATCCCAACATTCTGCCAGGCGTCGCCGATCACGACGCCGAGAGGTGTTATCGCCAGCGGCACGAGGCGCGCGGTGATCGCGTTCTTTTCGGGGCGAAAACTATTTACAAAAACCAGCGTGCTGGAACTTCCGCCTAGCACAAATGCCTTAGGTTCGCCTACGAGAGAGCTTGCGCGCATCGGTACTCCTGCAGAGAACGCGGCGGACCCGCAGTATGTTCGAGAGCGTCGGCCAGGGCGCTGGCGGTGTCTAAGCTGGTGAGGCAGGCGATCGCGGCCTCGACTGCGGTTCGGCGAATTTTGTAGTTGTCGCTCAGTTCGCGCGGACCTTTGGCGTCGTTGATAACCAAATCGATGGTGCGCGAGGCGATCAGGTCCAGCACATGCGGAGATCCGTCGGAGATTTTGTTCACCGCCAGGCAGTCGATTCCGGCATCGATTAACACCTGACGGGTCCCCTGGGTTGCATACAGGATGTGCCCGAGCAGCGCGTAGCGGCGCAGAATCGGAATGCAGTCGGCTTTCTCTTCATCCGAGATTGAAACCAAAATCTTTCCGCCGACGCTGGGCAGACGGAAGCCGGCGCCGATAAAGCCCTTGCGCAGCGCGCCCGCAAAGGTATCGTCGATGCCCAACACTTCACCGGTCGATTTCATCTCGGGCCCGAGGATCGTTTCGACGCCGCGCATCTTCGCAAAGGAAAAGACTGGAATCTTTACGACCACGAACGGCGCGCGCGGCCGCAAGCCGGTGCCGTACTCCATATCGCGCAGAGGCTCTCCGAGTGCGATTCGGGTTGCCGCCGCCACCAAATTGATGCCAGTCGCCTTTGAGATGATCGGCACGGTG
>JBDTCU010000119.1:0-3709 GCA_039923415.1 Vulcanimicrobiaceae bacterium | reverse complement strand
GACACGCGAGAGGCGACCGGCGCGGCGGCTCGGGGCACTCGACTCTCCGGCCAAGAACTGCGCGAGGTTGCCCAAGCGATCTCTGCCGCCGCGGCCGTCTTCAATAAGCTGCGTGAGAGTTCCAGCGAAATACTATCGTCAATTGTGGCGCACTATCGGCCCCTGCGGGAGCTGCAGTCTGCAATTGTGGATGCCATCGACGAGCGCGGAGTCGTGTTGGATCGCGCGTCACCGGCGCTGAACCGAATCCGCCGAAACGTAGCTCAAGCCAACGCCGATGCGCGCGACCGAGTAGCCGCGATGCTCCGTTCACCAAAGTACGCCAAAGCGATTCAGGATTCGGTGGTGACAATTCGCGAGGGAAGGTTTGTCGTCCCGATTAAGGCCGAGTTCAGCGGCGAGTTTCCCGGCATTGTCCACGACACCAGTTCCAGCGGGCAGACCCTCTTTGTCGAACCCTTGGCTGCCCTTGAGAGCAACAACCGGCTCCGAACCCTTCGGATAGAAGAAGAACACGAAGTCGCCAGAGTCCTCGATGCGCTCTCGCGCGCAGTCGGTGCGCAGTCCGAACAGATCGAGATCAACGTCGATATGCTCGCAATCGTCGATGTCTTGGTCGCGAAAGCTGCCGTTGCGCAGGCAATGAACGCGATAGCGCCTGAGCTGCTCGAAACGCCGGAGCTGGCGATGCACGGCGGCCGTCACCCCCTTTTGGCAGATCGTGCGATTCCGCAGTCACTGACGCTCGACACCGACCGTCGGTTAGTAGTAATCAGCGGTCCGAATATGGGCGGTAAGACCGTAGCCCTAAAGATGGTCGGCCTATTCGTGGCGATGACGTACTGCGGAATGCAGATTCCAACCGAACCCGGAACCCAGATCGGGCGCTTCGATCGGATCTTTACCGACATCGGTGACGAGCAATCGATTGCCGAGAACGCCTCCACATTTTCGGCCCATTTGAAGAGGATGCGCGAAATTATTGCCGATGCCGACGAGCGAACATTGGTCTTAGTGGACGAAATCGGCGGCGGAACCGAACCTAACTCCGGAGCGGCGCTCGCGATCGCGATGCTCGAGCGCCTTCTAGCAGTGCGCGCGTGCGGAATAGTGACGACTCACTCCACCGAATTGAAGTTGTTCGCACATGCCGCTCCGGGAGTGACGAACGCCAGCGTGCGGTTCGATCCGAAGACATTCGCGCCCACCTATCAGTTGGATGTTGGAACGCCCGGCCAGTCGCTGGCCTTTCCCCTGGCCCGCGCGCTCGGCATTCCGAATGCGCTGCTCGTACGGGCGGAGGAGCTGCTAGAGAGCCGCGAACGCGACTACGAACAGGCGTTAGCGGAGCTCTCGAACCTCAACGCTACGCTCGAACACCAGCGCGATCAGCTCGATAAAGAGCGAACCCATCTCATTGCGCTTCAAGACAACCTGCGCAAACGCACCGACGCGCTCGAAAGCGAGCGCCGAGTTTTTAGCGCGGATGCCGATGCCCGCCTACGACGAGCGTTGGGTGAATTCACCGCCGAGCTCGGTCGTCGAGCGGAGGCGAATGCGACTAAGCCCCGAGTAACATCTGCGCAAAGCGCGCTGCTTTCGCGGGTTATTGACGAAATGCACCGAGATCTCGGAGTCAAACCGCCGCGCGGTAACGAAACTGCGGACGCGCGTTTCTCGGCGGGCGATCGAGTTCGTGTCTTATCCTTTAATCAAGAAGGCTCGGTACTGGCAGATAATGGTCAGAGCGTACTGGTTGCGATCGGATCGATGAAGACCAGTGTGCAGAAAAGCGACCTGCATCGGATCGGCGGTGCCCCCAAACGCATTCGCGGTGACGCCAAATTAGGCGAAGCAAAGATGGCGGCAGCCTCGGCGGCGATGGTCGAATTAGATGTTCGCGGCAAGCGTTTTATCGAAGCGGAGCCGCTTGTCGATCGGTGGATCGATGAGGCCACCTTGGTGGGAACCTCGCCGCTGCGGCTCATCCACGGCAAAGGGACCGGCATGCTGGGATCCGGTCTCCAGCAGTATCTCAAGGAGCATCCTTCGGTTAAGAACGTTCGCTATGGTGACGAAAACGAGGGAGGCGGCGGCGTGACGGTCTTCGAATTGCGTTGAGCTTCATGCCCAACCCCCAAATAGATGTCGAAGAGTTGCTGGACGGCTTCGATCACGTTGAGACGCGGTCGGAGTTTGCTGCGCGTTTAGCGAGTGGGAAACCGCTGGTCGTAAAATTAGGACTCGACCCGACCTCCCCGGACCTGCACTTGGGTCACGCCGTGGTCTTGCGTAAGATGCAGCAGTTCGTTCAATCCGGTCACGCCGTTACGTTGCTGATCGGTGACTTTACCGCACGGATCGGCGACCCGTCAGGCAAGAACGAAACCCGGCCGCCGCTTTCGATCGAACAAATCGAGGCGAACATGCGCACCTACACCGAACAAGCCGGTAAAGTGCTCGACATGTCGCGAGTGAATCTGCGCTATAACTCCGAGTGGCTTGCCAAGCTCGAACTAGCCGATCTGCTGCGCCTGCTCTCGCGCGTCACCGTCGCGCAGATGCTGGCCCGCAATGATTTTGAGGCGCGGTTTTCAAGCAAAACTCCGATCTCATTGCATGAATTGTTGTATCCGGTCGCGCAAGCGTACGACAGCGTTGCGCTGCGCGCCGATATCGAACTAGGCGGCAACGATCAGCTCTTTAATCTTCTCATGGGACGAGAATACCAAGCTCATGCCGGTCAACCGGCTCAGATCTGCATGACCGTCCCTTTGCTCGAAGGGCTTGACGGCATCAAGAAAATGTCGAAGTCAACCGGCAACTCGATCGGACTGACCGAATCCGCCGAGTCCCAATTTGGGAAGCTCATGAGCCTGCCGGACGACCTGATGCCGCGCTATGCGCGGCTGGCAGCGTTCCGCTCGCAGGCCGACTGCGAGCGGTTGGGCGCGGAACTGCAGGCCGGCGTAATCAACCCGATGGACGAAAAGAAGCGGCTGGCGCAAGAGATCGTTGCCCGTTATCACGACGCTGCATCAGCCGCGTCAGCTCGCGAGTTCTTTGAAAAAACCGTTCAGCGCAAAGAGCTGCCGAGCGATGCCATTCCCGAACTGGCGCTTGGCGAACGCCGCAGGGTGGTCGAGCTATTGGTCGCAGCCGGTTTTGCGGAGAGCAAGCGATCGGCCGAGCGACTTATCTCCGGGAACGGGGTGAAGATCGATGGTATACTCGTGACCGATCCGAAAGCTCCGTGGAGCGCCCGGATTCCTGCGATACTATCGGTTGGGTCGCGGAAATTCGTCCGCATACTTCCGCCCGAAAGGTGACCAATGGGGAACTTTACCTGTAAGCGCTGCAAGCGCGTCTACGCGTATCCGCAACCGGGTCAGCGCCCAATTCGCTGCGAATGCGGATGGTGGTACGAGAATGTCGGGGGCAGAATCTCAGAGGCCTTTTGGCAGCGAATCGATCCCTATCGCGTGCCGCCGGCTAAGCTTTTTCCAACCGCGTAATCAGCCCGCTCAACTCGTCTGAGGTGAGCACGTAGATTTTCTTGCAGAACTCACAAGTGGCTTCGGTTTCGGGCCGCTCCCCGACCATTTTGAGCAATTCGTCCTTCCCCAGACCCAGGAGCGCAACTTCGACTTTATCTTTGGTACAGCGGCATCCAAAGTGGATGTCGATCGTTCGATGATGTTTCAGTTGT
>JBDTCU010000118.1:0-5196 GCA_039923415.1 Vulcanimicrobiaceae bacterium | reverse complement strand
GCTGGCGCTGACCGTCTGGTCGCCGACCGGGATAGTCTTAAGGATGAAAGCTCCCTGATTATCGGTCGTCGCGGTATACAGCGAACCGACTGAGACGAGGGCATTGCTAATTGGAATGGTGGTTTTGGCATCGATGACCCGTCCGACGATCGACCCGAACTCTTGCACGCCGATGTGATTGGGGTCCGAACACCCGCCTCCGTTGGCCGAGCCGAGCAGAAAAACCGCCGCCAAAACCAAGATTTTCATGCCTTCTTACTACGCGGTCGGCTGGATGTATTCCGGCAAGAGACGTCGGGCAGGGTTGCGGGCAAACCCGCAAAAAAGAGAGGCTCTCACGTTTGAGAAGAGAGGCAGCATTGAATAAGAGCCGTTGGAACCCGGCCGTTTCCACCGTCATCGCTTTGATCTTAATTGTGCCGCTTCTGTTGGCGGCCGGACTGATCGTCCGCGATCTGGTCGCGAATTCATTTCAAATCGCCGGGCAAATCCGGTCGGCCCGGGCTTTGAGCTTCAATCTTCTAAAGTATCAGCTCGATGAAGAAACCGGAATCCGCGGGTACGCTGCGACCCACGACGTCCTCTTCTTACAACCCTACCATGCCGGCGCATCACGAATGACCGCGACCTTCGTCGCGTTGCGGCAATCGGTCCGCCAATTAGCGCTTCCCGATGCGCTCGGCGGCGCCCTCGACGCCGAACTGACCAATAGCCGGTGGCTGCGGTCGGTTGCAGCTCCGGTTCTCAATTCACGGATGAAAAATGCGATCTCAATCGAGCGCCGCGGGAAACTGCTGGTCGATCGATTCCGTACCGACATCAGCACCATCGATGCCAGCCTCGCGACCCGCGAAAATGGTACCAGCCTTAGCGCGAGCCGGGCGATCGATCGTATCGGAGTCTTCTTGGCCGTAGTCATTCTGCTGGTGATCGGACTGGCGGTTTGGTTTATCTTGCAGCAGAATCGGCTTTGGAATCGCTTTGAGACACAGCGCGGGAAAGCCGAAGAGGGGGGCCGTCGCGCGGTCGTATTAGCTGCGGCATACGATACCGAAAAACGGATCGCGGATAAGCTGCAGGAGGCGTTTTCGCAGCGAACCTTGCCGTCATTGCCGGCGTTGCACTTTAGCGCCACATACACGCCCGCGACCGAAGAAACGAAAGTCGGCGGTGATTGGTACGATGCACTGGAGTTGCCCGATAATCGAGTCCTGTTCGCGATTGGAGACGTCGCCGGTCACGGAATCGATGCTGCGGTGACCATGAGCCGGGCTCGTCAGGCATTGGTCGCATCGTCGATGCTTGAGTCCGATCCGGCGGCGCTGCTCACCCGAGTTAATGCCGAACTGTTTGCACAGCATGCGCCGATGGTAACGGCCGTCGCCGGGTTTGCGAACGCGCGAACCTATGAATTCACATACTCCAGCGCCGGTCATCCGCCGCCGATTCTGCTCGAGCCCGGTCATCCGCCGCGGCTGCTCGAATTCGGTTCCCCGCCGCTTGGAACGGCCAAAGAAACGCACTTTCACTCTCACCGTATTCAGAGCGTCCCGGGCGGCATGCTGGTGCTGTATACCGACGGCGCCATCGAACATTCGCGCGATATCTTTGAAGGCGAAAAGCTTTTGTTGGATGCGGTCGCCATGAGCGCCGGGCGCCCCGAGAACGATCCGGCGTCCTTCATTCACAATACGGTCTTCAACGGTCGGGCCGTCGGCGACGATGTCGCAATATTGACGATTGGCTTTACAGTTGGCGACGCGAGCGCTTTGAGAGTTTCTGCCGAAGACTCACAAGCCTCGTTCGCCGGCCGGTTGGCGCGTAAGCGAGGAGAGGTTGCGATCGCGCGGGACCTGTTCGCGTACTTTATCGGCCGAGGAAAAGCATCGTGACTAGCCGTTCTATCGAAGTGATCCATCTCGCCGGTGAGCTGGACATCGCTCGGCGAAGTGAAATCAGCGCGGCGTTGCAAGTGAACGGTTCGGAAGCCGGCATTCTGGTCGATTGCTGCAAGGTGACCTATGCAGACTCGACCGCACTTGCGGAACTGCTTCGTTTTCGGAACGACGCTAAGAACCGGCAGGTGCCCATCGCCGTTTTGACCGGGAGCACGCAGTTTGTTCGGGTCATTCAGTACGCCGGGCTCAATGGAGTTTTCGAGATTTTCGAGCACCGCGCTCCGGCGCTGACCTACCTTTCCAACGCCGGGAAGCTGCCATGACCGGGCGCTCCGAGTTACGTATAAAATTGGCGGCAAACGCGCAAGAGGCGCAGCCGGTGCGTCATGCGCTGGGCGCATTTTTGAGTGCGATTGGGATAGAGGGTGTCCGGCGCGAGGACATTCTAACGGCAGCCGGAGAGGCACTGGTCAATGCAATCGAGCACGCCTACGATGGACGTCCTGCCGACACCGATGAAATCGAGATTTTTGCGCGACAGGAAGACGGCACCGGATTAGTGATCGATGTATCTGACCGCGGCCGTTTCATCGAACTCGCGGAGCGCCCCGGCCGCGGCTTGGGTCTGCGGATCGCGCGGGCAATAGCGCAGACGGTCTCAATCGATACCGAGAACGGCACGACCGTCCGGATGATTTTCACGACCTAACCTAGCCTTCGGCCGCTCTTTTTGCGCCGATGCGAAGGTCAGGCGCGGCGGTTGTGAAATAATTCCCGAGCGATGAATCCCTATGGTCCAGTAGCAATTTATCTGGCGGTCGCAGTGGCGGCCGCCGTAGCGTTCTCGCTTTTGCCGGGCGTCTTGGCGAAAGCCAAGCCCAATCCGCAAAAGGAAGAAGCCTACGAATGCGGTGTCGAGCCGACCTCCAGCGTTTCGGGGAGATTTCCGGTCCGCTTCTACCTTATCGCAATGCTGTTCGTGATCTTCGATGTGGAGGCGGCATCCTTTTATCCGTGGGCAGTCCAGATGCACGCTCTGCGCGTGTTCGGACTCATTGAGATGGTCGCGTTCGTGATCGTCTTGGGAATCGGGTATGCGTACGTGTGGAAGAAGGGCGGCTTCGAGTGGAGGTAGGTCCGGGGCAATTCTTCCTGGCGAAGCTCGACGATGTCGCGCGTTGGGCGCAATCGTCTTCGGTTTGGCCGCTCACGATGGGGCTGGCATGCTGCGCGATCGAGATGATTACGGTGACCTCGTCCGAGTACGACATAGCGCGGCTGGGTTCGGAAGTTTTCCGCGCTTCGCCGCGCCAAGCCGATTTGATGATCGTGTCGGGGCGAGTAGCTCAGAAAATGGCGCCGGTTGTAAAGCGGCTCTACGATCAAATGGCCGATCCCAAGTGGGTTATCTCGATGGGTGCTTGTGCCAGTTCAGGGGGCGTCTTCGATAATTATGCGATTGTGCAAGGCGTAGATACCATCATTCCGGTCGACGTGTACGTGCCGGGCTGCCCACCCACTCCGGACGGCCTGCTGTACGCCGTTAATCTGATTCAACAGCAAATCCGCGAGGGCGGCCGCGGCGGCGTACTCTCGCGCGTTTAGCCGTCAGACGTTTTACTTTTTTTAAAGAGGACAGATGCCAAGCACACAGGTTCCGCCGCTCGGCGGCACGGCCACCGATCCGACTACACTGCGTCCGCCGATCGATGACGCAGTGATCGAGCGGATCGCGGCCCCGCAGCTTCGAAGCCGCATAGCAGCGCTCAGAAGCGAAGGCTACACGATGCTGCTGGATATCGGCGCGGTCGACTACCCCGAGCGCACGCCCCGTTTTGATGTGGTCTATCATCTGTTGAAGATGCCGACCGTTCCGGCGAGCGTCCTCGAAGTCGGCACCCCCACGCGTTTTCGGCTGCTCTGCGGAGTACCGGCTGAAAACGCCGGCCTTTCGAGCCTAAGCGATCTGTGGAAATCGGCCGATTGGGCCGAGCGCGAAATCTTCGACTTATTCGGAATCACTTTTGAGGGGCACCCGGATATGCGCCGGATTCAAATGCCGACCGATTGGATCGGCCATCCGCTCCGAAAGGATTATCCGCTGCGCGGTCCCGCGACCGAACGCGCACCGCGTCCATCGTTTGCGTTGAAAAGCAACGTTGTTTCCGGAACACCGCCGAGCGGCCGCACATTGGAAGCGCTGCAGCAGCAAATTGCCAAAGCCCGCGCTGAGAAACCATGAGCGTAAGCGCTACACCGCTGACGCCTGAGATCGTATCGCAAGACGGCAATGCGATGGTGCTCTCAATGGGTCCGCAGCATCCCTCGACACACGGCGTCTTGCAGATCATGCTCGAAATCGAAGGTGAAACGGTCACCAAAGCCGAGCCGGAGATCGGATACCTGCACACCGGAATCGAAAAGAGCGCCGAGAATCTGTTTTGGACGCAGGCTCAGACGGTCATCGAGCGGATGGACTACTTGGCGCCGCAGTCCAATGCGCTCTGCTACGTTTTGGGCGTCGAACAACTGCTTGGAATCACAAACGAGATTCCCGAGCGCGCTCGGCAGATTCGGGTTTTGCAGACCGAACTCACTCGAATCGCATCGCACTGCGTCTGGTTAGGCACACACGGCATCGATCTAGGCGCGCTTTCGGTGCTGTTTTACTGTTTCGATCTGCGCGAGAACATTTTGGATATTCAAGAAGCCACCGGCGGCGCCCGAATGCACCCCAACTACCTTCGGATCGGCGGCGTCAACGGCGATCTACCCGACGGGTACACCGGAAAGCTCGATGCGCTGATTAAGAAGTTTCCGATTCGAATGAAAGAGCTGCGCGGACTCTTGCAGCAGAACCCGATCTTTCAAGATCGCACCATCGACGTCGGCATTATCTCGCCCGAGGATGCCGTTCAATGGAGCTTGACGGGTCCGTCGCTGCGCGCCAGCGGTATCGGGTACGATGTGCGCAAAGCCTTCCCGTACAGCGGCTACGAGAAGTACGATTTCGAAGTGCCGATGCGGATCGAAGGCGATGCCTATGCGCGCTTTTTGGTGCGTCTCGATGAGATGGATCAGGCGATGCGAATCGTCGAGCAGGTTCACGCCGCGATGAAACCCGGCCCGATCATGATCGACAATACCAAGATTGCGGCGCCGCCCAAAGAAGCGATAGCGATCTCGATGGAAGCGCTGATCCATCACTTCAAAATCGTAAGCGAGGGTATCCGCGTGCCGCCCGGTGACGTCTATCAGGCGGTCGAATCGCCGCGCGGCGAACTTGGGTATTACATCG
>JBDTCU010000117.1:0-6119 GCA_039923415.1 Vulcanimicrobiaceae bacterium | reverse complement strand
ACAACTGAATGCTACCGCAGTGGTGATCTCTCACGACCTCCAGAGCATTTTTATGATGGCCGACTTCGTCGCGATGCTCTTTGAGGGTGCGATCATCGAATACGGCCGAGTCGATGACGTCAAGCAGTCTATGAACCCGATCGTTCAGCAGTTTTTGCAGGGAAGCGAAGTTGGACCGATCCCGCTGTGACGGATGTTCGGGCCTTAGTGGCGTAGAGGGGTAGTATGAGTAAGCAGGCTCAAATCGGCGTCTTTGCGATTCTCGCGCTGTTATTGCTATTCGGCGTATTCTTTGTGATCACGGATTTCGGAACCCGTCACACCGGGTACAAAGTCGGCATCCATTTTAACTCGGCAGCCGGGCTGAGTTCAGGCGCACTCATCTATTTTAGCGGTGTGACCGTCGGCAGCGTGGATTCGATCCAGCTGCTTCCCGACAATACCGTCGACGTGATCCTGGCCGTCAACAAGGACGTCGACATTCCGAGGTCGTCAAAGTTCTTGATTCAGGCGCCGCTTACCGGCAATCCGAGCTTGATCATCGTTCCGCCGGTTCCCCTTCCGCGCCCCAGCGGTGTGGTGGGTCCGACACCCGCGCCGGCTGCGAATGCGATGCTGGAACGCCGCGTGCTTCCGGTCGACGAGCAGGCTCAAGGCCAAGATAGCGCCACGATCGCCGACTTGCTGCAGCAAGGCCAGGGCGAGATCAAGCGCCTCGACCTGATGCTCTCCGATTTGGAAACGCGCGAACCGCGGTTGCTGAACACCTTGCAAGACACGATGAATAACGCCAACAATCTGACGATCACGGCCAATCGGTCTATGACCCAGCTCTCCAGCCAAGGTCGTCTGATCGCCGATTCACTTCAGGCCACGATTGGAACCGCCAGTTCGAATATCGTCGATCTCACAAACCAGTTGGACCGCACGGTTGCGACGTCCGGACCGAAGGTCGACCATCTGTTAACCACGCTGAACGCGACCGCCGTTTCGCTCAATCAGTCGGTTGACTCCCTCAAAGGACTCGCTACTAATAAAGCACTCAAGCAGAACCTAATCGACACCACCCGCAACATCGCCGACACCACCCAAACGATCGCCGGACTCACCAAAGACCTGCGTACGATTACCGACAATCCACAGACTCAAGGGCAGTTGCGCGACACGGTCGCCCAGCTCGATGCCGCAACCCAAAAAGCTAACACGCTACTCGGCTCGTTGGGTGGAACCAGTCACGTTTACGGGGTGGATGCTAGCGCAACCCCGTATCCCTCCACGTTGCCGAGCAGCGCGCCCCGCGGTCCCGGAACTCCTCATGCGCCCGCTCCGCCGCCGCCAAACTCGCCCGGCCAAATCAAACGCAGTTTAGGCGGGATTGTAAAAAATCTCTATGCAATTCAGATTCGTTTAAGCGAACTATCCAAACAAACGACCATCGGCGGAAACCCGCTACTGGGCAGCGACCGCGGACCGCAGAGCGATTTCAACCTGCTGTTGCTGCCGGCCGGGAACACCAGCTTCTTGGTCGGCGCAAACGATTTGGGCGGCAAAACAACCTACAATTTTGTCGGAATCGGGTCGTTCGGGAAACGTGCGCGACTCGGCGGCGGGATACTCTATTCGCGCCTCGGATTGCTCGCCGAGTACAACCAAGGCTTGTTCGGGCTGGAAGGCCGCGCTTACGATCTGCGCCGCCCAACGTTCGATCTCTACGGCAGCCTCAAGCTGAATAGAGCCACGCGGCTGTTTTTGGGCCAACGCGATCTCTTGCACCCTGAACGCCGCACCGTGTTCGGTTTGGAGCTTCAGTTTTAGCAATGGAAACGCGCCCGGAGCGATTACGAATCGGTATTATCGGTGCGGGCGCAATGGGGACGTTATTCGGTTATCACCTTTCAAAATCGTGCGAGGTGAGCGTTCTCGACAGCAACCGCGACCGGCTGGCAGCGATCGAGACCGACGGCCTTTCAGTCAACGATGCCGATCCGCGAAAAGTGAAGGTTGCGCGTTCGGCGGCCGACCTTTTCGGCTCAGAGATGCTGTTTCTCTTTGTGAAAGCGGTCGATACGTTGCCGGCCTTACGCCCGTTTACGGGTCAGCTCAACCCGGCAGCGCCAATCGTTTCGCTGCAAAACGGGATCGGCAACGAAGACTCGATTAAGACCGCCCTGGGCGGATCGGTGCCGATCGTTCTCGGTATCACGACGAAGTCGTCCTTTACGACGGCATCCGGCCGCGCGCGCAGCTCCGAACAGGGCATTACTATCATCGGGTCCGGCGGCGCAGCTTCGAGCACCTCGCGCCGCGTCGCGGCGTTGCTGTCCGAAAGCGGTCTGCAAACCTCGGTCGTTTATGATATTCGTCCGCATCTCTGGGGTAAGCTGATCGCGAACGCAGCCATCAATGCGATTAGCGCGCTGCTGGACTGCGACACGGGCAGTATCCCCAGTGACGCGAACGCATCGCGACTCTCGAAGGCGCTTGCGACCGAGGCCGCGACCGTCGCCAAAGCGTTGAAAATCAACCTACCGTTCGAGGATGCGTGGAAGTACGTCACCGATGTGATTGCGGCGGGAGCCGACGCAAAGAGCTCGATGGCGTTCGATCTGGAATCCAAGCACCCAAGCGAGATCGATCATATCAACGGTGCGATCGTCGCCGCCGGCCGGCGAATCGGTGTGCCCACACCCTACAACGACGCGATCGTGCGGCTGATTAAAGCAAGCGAAACGCTAAAGAAGAAGTGCTAGTCGCAGGCACGCTTCTGGTATTCGCGCTGATGAGCGTGTTCGCTAACACCTCGGCGGCATCGGTTGCTCCGGCAGATTTACCCCTCAAGAAACTCGTTGACATCGCCTTGCCCGGTAAGGCAACCCGACTCGATTACCAAACATTGGATACGCGCAAGCAGCTGCTGTTCATCGCACACCTCGGCGAGGGAAACGTCGTCGTTGTAAACACGGCAATGCGTCGCGTCGTCGCGACGATTGCAGATCTCCGAGCGGTTCACGGCGTCTTGGCGGTCGCGCGACGGAACACACTCTACGCGAGTGCCACCGGTACGGACGAAGTCGTTGCGATAGACGAGTCCAGCCTCAAAATAAAGACCCGCATACCGGGTGGTATCTATCCCGATGGCATGGCGTACGATCCGGACAACGGTCGGCTCTTCGTTTCAGACGAGCATGGCGATACCGACACGGTCATCGATACCACCACGAACCGGCGGATCGCGACTATACGGCTCGGCGGCGAAGCCGGCAACACCCAGTACGATGCTGTTTCGCATCACATGTTTGTGAACGTGCAGACCCTCGGGCAACTCCTCGAAATAAACCCGCAAACCAATCGCGTTTTGCGAAAGATCGCCTTACCCGGGTGCGAAGGCAATCACAGTCTCCTGATCGATCCCGTGCACCGCCGCGCGTTTATCGCCTGCGAGGACAACGCGACCTTCGTGTGGCTGGACATGCGCGAGATGCGAATCGTCCAAGAATGGCGAATCGGCACCGACCCCGACGTGCTGGCACTGGACCCGGTAACACACAGGCTCTACGCGGCGGCCGAAAGTGGCGTAGTAACGGTCTTCGACGACGACTCGGTGAGACGCCTCGCTCAAGGGTACCTCGCGCCGAGGGCCCATACCGTGGCCGTGGATCCCCGAACGCATCTGGTCTACTTCCCCCTCGAAGATGTCGACGGCGCTCCGTTTTTGCGCGTCATGGAACAGCCGGCGCCCGGGCGATAAAGGCGAACCCTCGAAAGCGCTCATCGCAAGGGAAGGGCTCTTCGCCCGCTGTATTAGGCGCACCTAATGGGCTACGACGGCAACGCCGTTGGTTCGGGAAAGTCGATCGTCTCCAGCGGCGGTTACGTGCAGAAAGAATGGGCCTTTAGCGACCGTCTTATCGGAGTTCTGCGGGTGTTAGTGGACCCGGTGCTTTTGGCAGATCGATTGTCTTAGCGATGAATTTTCGACCATATAATCGCGCGATTCACAATCGAAGATGTGTTTGCCACCCACCGAAGGCATCGTACATACTGAACCCTGGACTGTTGTTCGCCTACTGACGGTTCGGTTCGACATCCGTTCGATGCATCGCTAAAGACTCGGCCAAACGAGAAACACGATGCCGACGATCGGCTACATCTGCGGAACTAAGCGCAAGAGGCGTATGCTGCCGTTTCGGATCTCGATATCGATTCCGTGTCTTTGGGTTGGGTTGCCGATTTGAGCATCGATCGTTTCCGCCATTCCTCGTGCACTGCCGCGGATTCCAAAATCGCTAAAGATCGTTCCGCGATCGGTATGCAAGTGAACGTGCGTATTGACGATTGCCGGCACCCACACTTCAATGTCGCCATTTTGAGAGCTGAAGTGCAGCGTACCCGGCCAATTCAAGTCAGAGAAGGTGACCGAGATGTTTCCCCGCAGGGTGCGCGCGGTCGCGTAACCCGGAACTTGAATATGAATGGTACCATCGTCGTTTTCGGCGCTGACCGCCCCATCGATGTCGCTGATGTTGATCGCACCCCGCGTTGTGCGCGCATCCAGGCTGACCTGTTTCGGCACGCGTAGCAAGTAATCGGCATGGCCCGTAACCCGCACGCGGCCTGCGGTTGCGTCGATCGGAGGTCTCGGTGCGCCACGCATAACCTGCGCCTGAACCGTCCATTGGTTTTTTGGCTCTCCAACTGCCGGCGGATAGGCGTCGATATTGCCGGCTTGGGCCACTACGGCGATCGATCCGCCAGCCAGCAAGATGCCCGTCCTCGCTTCGGACGGGGCAGAGTACGAGCAGGCGCAGAGAGCCAACGACAGGAGAAGAAGCGCGGTCTTGAAATGCATTGCAGCGCTGGGTTCGCCACGACCAACCCGGGCGCTTGTTTTGGGGATATTCGGGTACAGTAGAAATCAACTCGTCTTATTTTTAAGGAGAACTACCATGCGCCAGATTCGAACTGTCCTCGTAACCCTGCTCGTCGCGGCAGCGATTGCGCTACCCCAGGCCGCATCGGCCGCCTCGACGTTCTACGGTATTACGCGCCATGTCTCGGTAAACAACATCAAGGTTTACGATCCCAAGTCCAAGCAAACGCTGAGCTTCGTGATTCTGCCGAAGTTCGACCGGATATTTTCAGCCAACGGGAAGACCACCTATCAGATGAAGGCGATCAAAGCGGGCCGCTATGTCGGGATCATCTACGATCAAGAAGCGCTCGGAATTCGGCACGCCGATAAGATTTACCTTTTGAATAACGCCAACGAGCGCATTGGCCGGCAGTAACTAGCGTTCGTCGTTCCGATCGCGCGGATGCGCCTCTTCGTAGCTGCGCCGCATGTGCTCCATTGAAACGTTGGTATAGATCTGAGTGGTGGAGAGGCTCTCGTGCCCGAGCAGTTCTTTAATCGTCACCAGATCTGCACCGTTCTCGAGCAGATGGGTTGCAAACGAATGGCGCATCACGTGCGGCGTGACGTGTTTGGTCAGACCGCTCAGCTGGGCGAAAGTGCGGAAGATCACCCAGGCCTGGCGGTGCGACAGCCGGGATTTACGCCGGCTGAGAAAAAGAGCCTCATCCGGGCTGCGTGGGCGCACTCCGATGTACAGGCGGATCGCATCCGAGGCGGACTGATTCATGAAAACGGTGCGTTGTTTATTTCCCTTGCCGATGACCCGCATCACCCGTCGATCCAGATCGATATCACTCAGGTTGAGCCCGACCAACTCGGCTCGACGGATTCCGCTTGCGTACAGCAGCTCCATGATAGCCACGTCGCGCAAACGCTGGAAGTCGCTCTTGCCGGCAACCCGCGTTTTTAGCAATCGGGTCACCTCCGGCTCGGACATCACTTGCGGCAGCCGCTTGGGTGCCTTCGGAGGAGGCACATCGGCCGCAGGGTTATCCTTTCGCCGGCCTTCGCGCTTTTGTAACCCGTAGTAGGAGCGAAGTGCGGCGATCTTGCGCCGGACTGCAGTAGCGCCATACTTTCGGGGGCCCATCAGTTCCATCACGAAGCGCCGAACGTCGGAAACGCTCGCATCCGGGAGCTTAAAAAACGGCGCGGTCTTCGGATGCCCAGGCTCCAAAAAGCCGCCGAATACCTCGATATCTCG
>JBDTCU010000116.1:0-4011 GCA_039923415.1 Vulcanimicrobiaceae bacterium | reverse complement strand
CCCCAAGCTGACCGCTCGATCCGACAATAGCAACGCGCCTGTATCCGCTCATGGCCTGGCGATTTCGCAGCGGACGTAACTTTTGCCCCCGGCATGCGGTAGGAGTACCCAACAAGCTCGAACTCTGGGAGGATGACGATCGGGGAGCAGAGCGACGAGGCTCTGGTGCGCCTTGTCTGCAGCGGCGACCGCGAACTGTTCTCCGTGCTTGTCGACCGTTACAAGCGTGGGATTAGCAATTTTATCAGCGCCGGCGTGCGCGGCCCGGCCGATGTCGCCGACCTCTCGCAGGAGACGTTCTTGCGGGCCTACGCGCACTTGGGCACCTTCAACCCAGCGCTCGGCAAGTTCTCGACCTGGCTCTATCATATCGCGCGCAATGTCGTGCGAACTCATCTCGGCAAGTCGCAGAAGCGGCCTCAAACCCAAGAGCTGGGCGAAGATCGCACCCTTGAAAACGCACTGCCGGACGTCTCGCGCGAGGTCGATCCGGCGGGCGGAATCTTGCGCGCTGAAGCCGAGAGCGAGTTGCGCAGCGCTCTGGCCGAACTTCCCGAACGCACCCGAACGGTGCTAGCTTTGCGCTACTTTAACAACATGGAGTATCACACCATCGCCAGCACCCTCGGACTCTCGCTCGGCAATGTAAAGACATTGATCCATCGCGGCAAAATTACGCTTGCGCAGAAGATGCGCGATCGCGAAGAGCGTGCAATTACCACGTCGGTTTCGAAAAGGCGGGGGGACTATCATGCACTGCTCGTCTTGTGAACGAGTGCTGGAGAGGTACCTTGACGGTACTCTGCACCGGCGTCGGACGATCGCGGTCGATCGCCACCTGGCCGTATGTGCATCGTGCAAGGCACTCCTAACCGAACTCAAAGTTGTCGATGGATTGCTTGCGACGGTCGGGACGCCGCAGCCCGCACCGAACTTCAGCTTTGCGATTATGGCCGAAGCGCGCAGTCTAGCCGCTCCGCGTTCACGACGCGCACCGCTGTGGCCGCTGCTCGGGCTGTATGTAACGATCGCCTGGATCCTCGCCGCTGCTTGGCTTTCGGTCTCCGGCGGCGACATCCGCGTTCTGGCTCAACATGGCTTCGGTGTAACCGCCAGTGCGTTTTCCGGATTGTCGTCGGCTGCCGTGTCGGCGTTCCATGGATTGGGGCACGGCGCGCCGCTGATCGGCATCTTTGTCGCCGGCGTGCTGATTCTCGATCTTGCGCTGGCGATCGGTGTGTTTATCGTCTACCGCGTGGTGCGCCCGCGGCTGGCTGCGCAGTTGGTGCGCACCGGGGAGATTTCATGAACGTCCGTCTTCGGATTGGCCTGGCGTCACTCGCGCTGATCGTCCTAGCAACGGTCGCGCCCGCGTCCGCGCACACCCGCTCGATCGACCACGGCGGCACCTATTTCGGCGACGTTATCGTCGAACGCGATCAAGTTGTCGATGGTGATGTCACGGTGATGTTTGGCGACGCCACAATCGAAGGCACAGTCAACGGCGATGTAACCGACGTCGGCGGAACGGTCGACCCGCGCCCGGGTTCGGTCATCACCGGAACCGTTCATGGTGCGACCAGCGATTCGCTCCATTCGGTCGCGCCGTGGCTTCCGTTCGCAGGTGCCTCGGCGCTGATGGAAGAGAACGCGCGCATGATAGCCGCCCTCGCCTACAGCGTGGTGATTTTACTCTTCTTCCTGATCTTTCCGGTACGTGTGCGGGTCGCGCTGGAGCGCGTCGAGCGACATCCCGGTCTGTCGGCGGCGGTCGGCGTATTAGCGTTTGTCGCCATCATTCCGCTTGCACTGCTGCTGCTGGTAAGCATCGTCGGCATTCCGCTGGTTCCGCTCGAATTCGTCGCCCTGCTGGCTGGGATATTCATCGGCCAAGCTGCTCTCGGGTTGCTGGTCGGTCGCCGGTTGTACGAACTGATCCGTCCGCAAATGACGCCCTCGCCCCTCACCGCGCTCATCATCGGCCTGATCGTGCTGAGTGCCGCGCAAATCGTACCGGTCGTCGGACACCTGGTCACCGCGCTCGTCTGGCTGGTCGGCCTCGGCGCCGCAATCCTCGCCTTCATGCGCGACAGCGCTTTCCTCGGTCCCGGCTCCGCCGGACGGCCACCGATCGGCGGGCCCCCAATGAATCCGGCCTAGCACCCGCCGAAGGTGCGGTTCCCTTGACGAAGCTAGATATACAGGATATACTTTGGGAATGAAGGTACTGCTTTCACTCGACAAGGGGCTTCTGTTGCGCATCGACCGTGCGGCTCGCAGCCATAATCTCACGCGCAGCGCATACATTGCGCGGCTCGCCGAGCGCGACGCAGAACCCGAGCGCTTATCGGTCGCCGCAGCCTTCAGGCGCCTAGACCAGCTTTTTGCGAACGCCCCTTCGGAAGATGCAACCGAAGCCATCCGAGCCGAACGTGATGCCCGTTGACCGAAGCCGTTCTTGATGCGTCGATTGTCATCAAGTGGTTCAAGCCAGACAATGAGCAGCATCTCGCGGCAGCGCAAGCATTGCGCGCCGCCGTCGAAACCGGCGCCTTCACCGTTTTTGCCCCGCCGTTGCTGCAGCTCGAAATCCTCAACATTGCCGAACGTCGCTGGCGCTTGGGGCGCGCGGCCTTAATAGAAATCGCGCACCGGCTCGACGCACTGCCCTTCGATCTGCGCCAGCCGGCACTCGGAGCGATCGCCGAGTGGACCGCTCGCGGGATGAGCGCTTATGATGCGTGTTACGTTGCACTGGCACAAACCGAATCGATACCGCTGATCACCGAAGACAAACTGATTCTCGCGACCGCCCCCGATATCGCTCGATCTCTCACAACGTATTCAAGCTAGCCGGAGAAAAGACGCGAATCAAAAGGCTCATCCCTGATGCTGCCAACATGAATTCGTGCGGCGTCGGTATGTAGCGGGTTGATGAGAACGTTCTCCGTTTCCGGCACCACGGCAGACGGAACATACAAGAGCGCACTTCGAGCGGACGCGATCCATTGAATTCCGATCTCTTGCGTTCCCGAAACATTCGTTCTCCAAGTGGCCGGCAAACTGCTCACTGGGACCCGATCTGAACGTACGTCATCGGGCACATCGACAGTGATGTATGGAATAGTTGTTGGAATCTGCTCGGACACTAGTTCAAGATGAACGATCCATTCGAGCAGCGCGCTCGCGGGATGCGTCGAGCAATAGACGATCGGTCGGCCTCGCGCATGCCAGCGCCCGTCAGCGACTATGCCTCCGACTCCGTCTAATAATTTATGGCGCGATATTCGCCATAATTGCACGCTTAAGCAACGTTTCCGTAATAGGCTTGCAGCAATGTCTCTTCCACGATTTTTGTTCCGACGCTTGAAACGAGCAAGTCCAATGGCCGCCGATTATCAAATCGACGTTTTGTCGTCGACAACCAGTTCATCGCGCGCGGTGTATCCCCCAACACTAACCGGGCAAGTGCGAGAATGCGTGCTACGCGTTCGGTGCGATCCGACTCCTCTGGCGTCAAGACGCTATGCGACGTGCGTCGGCGTTGAAATGTGCGGCGCGAGAGCACGAGTTTGTGAATATCCGTTTCGGCCATCCCCATTTCCAAGAGAACATCGATGGAGTGTGTTGGGAGACCGCGGCCAACCAGCCCGGCAAGCGCGAGCTCGTCGGGTAAATCAGCGGCCACGAGGTCGAGGATGCGAACGGTTTCAGCGGAAATTGGAGACAGCGTAGCCATATGCCAGGATTGTACGGCAAATGGCGTAAGAAGTCCAGCTTAGCGGAGGCCCGACGAATTCCGGCTAAATACCCGAGCCTATGGCGACCATTTCGCACACCGTAAAATTCGCGGCGCGCACCTCGCACATGCGAGCTTCCACCATCCGCGAGATGCTCAAAGTCACCCAGCAGCCCGATGTGATCTCGTTTGGCGGCGGTCTGCCGGCACCCGAGCTCTTTCCGACCGATGCGATTGCCGACTGCACCCGCGAGGTGATGGACGAGTACGGC
>JBDTCU010000115.1:0-2527 GCA_039923415.1 Vulcanimicrobiaceae bacterium | reverse complement strand
CGTAAATCCGTTTCGCGACGGAGAATTTTTGCTCGGCGGTCTTTGCCATTCCGGTTTCGTCGATCGTAAGCGCTACAACCGCAGCACCTGCCGACTTCACGAGCGGCATTACTGCATCGATCTTGGCGCGGCCGTTTTCCAGATTGATCGAGTTCACGATCGCGCGGCCCGGATAGGCCTTTAGAGCCGCTTCGATGACTTTGGCTTCGGTCGAGTCGATCATGATCGGCGCTTCCACCGATTGCGCCAGTTTCTTAACGAGAGCGCTCATCTGCAGATCTTCGTCGGTACGTTCGGTCAGCGCGCAGCAGACATCCAGCACGTGCGCTCCGCTTTCAACCTGCTCGCGCGCCACCAGCATCATGTCGTCGTAGTTGTCTTCGAGCAGCAGCCGTTTGATTCGGCGCGAACCTTGGGCGTTCAAGCGTTCACCGACCAGCAATGGCCGCGGCTCTTGTTCGAGCGCGACTGCGGTCATCGCGGAAGCCGCCCACTGCAACGGTTTCGCTTCAATTTTTCGAGGTTTCTCACGGAGCGTTGTAATGGCCTCACAAATCGCGCGAATATGCGCAGGCGTGCTGCCGCAGCAGCCGCCGATCGCGTTCACGCCGAAATCGCGCACGAATGAAGCCAGCTCACTTGCCAGTTCCTGCGGGGTCTCGGGATAGATGGTTTCGCCTTTAGGACCCATCAGCGGAAGTCCCGCATTCGGAATCACGCTGATGAACTTATCCGACATCTCGGTGAGATACCGAATCGAATCGCGCATTTGGGTCGGCCCGGTCGAACAGTTGAGGCCGATCACGTCGACTTCAAGCGCATCCAGGGTCGCGCAGATGGAACGGATGTCGGTACCGAGCAGCATCCTCCCCTCGGTTATCAGGGTCGGCTGAGCTTGAATAGGAACGCGGCGCGCGCCGCTTTCAAACTCGCGAAGGATCCCGGCGATCGCGGCTTTGAGTTCCAGCAAATCCTGCATGGTCTCAAGCAGCAGCAAATCGGCGCCGCCTTCGATTAGATAACGTGCCTGTTCTGCGTACATGTCTTCAAGCTGGTTGTAGCTGATTTTCGAGAGTGACGGATCCGACGAACTGATCAGCATCCCGGTCGGACCCATCGAGCCGGCAACAAAACGCGGACGCTCCGGAGTCGAGTATTTGTCGCAAGCGGCGCGCGCGAGCCGGGCGGCATTGCGATTGATCTCGGCGGTCTTCTCACCCAGCCCATACTCATCGAGTTTGAGACGCGAGGCGGTAAACGAATCAGTTTCGACGACATCGGCACCCGCCGCCAGATACTCCTCATGAATTCTCTGGATCAGGTCGGGGCGCGTCAACACCAGCGCTTCGTTGCAGCCCTGATAGGCAACGCCGCCAAAGTCTTCGGCAGTCAGCTCGAGGTCCATCAATTGGGTGCCCATGGCGCCGTCAAAGACCAGAACTCGCTTGCTAAGGGCTTTGAGATACTCCGACAATTATAACCTCGCCGACTGGCTGTGTGGCCCGATTATACACGATCGGGTGGGCAAACTCGTCGAGCTTTGTCATCGCAGTGCGGTCGACCGCTCCCAGTTCGGCCAAACAGGCCAGGACAGCGGGAGCTCGAGCGCGGGCGGAACCGTCGACGATCTTGAGCGCCAAACCGAGCCCGCCGGAGATGATCGCGGTGCAATGGACGCCCTCGGCGCCGCCTTTCGCTGCGATCGTATCGCCCAACGTCTGCATCAAAACCGTATCGAATTGACCGGTGCCCGAGACGTATTGGGGATGGGCGACCATCGCTTCGCGCACCACGAGCAGAGCGCGCGCGTCATGCGGATCGATTTCTTCAAGCGTCGCAAACCGCATAAACGCTAGCGCCGCGTTTCGGGCTGGAGTTGCAAACACCGGAATCCCGCATCCGTCAATACCGAGCGGAAGATCGGCTGGATTCTCGCCGGTCATCCGCGCGCAGAGCTCCAGGATCAGCTGTTCTGCCGGATTTTCGATCTGCAGGTAGGTCGCAGGGTCAGCGCCGATGATCCGGCACAACGCCAGGATGCCGGCATGTTTACCCGAGCAATTGTTGTGCACCGCCGAAAATCGAATCCCGTCGCGCTTGAGGTCACTTGCAGCCTGCGGACTGTACGGCTCTTGATCTCCGCATTGAAGCGCGCTTTCACTCATTCCAATCTTGTGCAGAATCGAACGCACAGCCTCGATGTGAAAGGGTTCACCGCTATGCGAGGCTGCCATGACGGCAACCTCACGCGGTTCCAGGCCGAAGCGATCGACTACTCCGGCTCGCACCGCGGCGGCCGCGATGAACGGCTTCGCGCTCGACCGCAGATAGATCGGCGCGTCGATGTCCCCGAGAGCGAGAATCGTCTTTCCGCGAGCATCGACCGCACAGGCGATGACCTCATGCACCGATTCGACCAGCGGACCGCGCGTGACGTGAACGATCGGCGCTCCGGTTAAGGGCGCCTCCCCGGCGCTAACTGATGAGCGCCGGTTCGACGATAGCTGCTTCTTGTTCGGCAAAGACT
>JBDTCU010000114.1:0-7005 GCA_039923415.1 Vulcanimicrobiaceae bacterium | reverse complement strand
GCGATAGTGCCGTTCGAGTTTTTCGGCGATCTCTTCGAACTGTTTGTAGACCGCCGGCTGCGAGTGGGCTAGGTCGCTGATTTTTTCGGGAGTGCGAATGCCGGCAACGACATCCTCGCCTTGCGCGTTACGCAGGTACTCTCCGAATAGCGTTTTTTCACCAGTGTTCGGGTCTCGCGTGAACGCAACACCGGTTCCTGAATCGTCCCCCATATTGCCGAAGACCATCGACACGACGCTGACGGCAGTTCCCCAGTCGTCAGAAATTTTATTAAAGCGGCGATAGTCGATCGCTCGTTTGGAGTTCCAAGAATCGAACACCGCTTTGATCGCCAGATCGAGTTGCTCGTTGACGTCCTGCGGAAATTCGCGATGAGCCTGCGTTCGTACGATCTGCTTGAACTCCGCAATGAGCCGTTGCCAGCTGGCCGCATCGATTTCCGGGTCGCTCTTCACGCCGAGCGTTGTTTTGCACTCATCGATCTTTTCTTCAAATAGGCTTTTATCAATATCCAGCACGACATTCGAAAACATCATGATGAAGCGCCGGTAGGCATCCCACGCGAAACGCTCGTTGCCGGTAAGACCGGCCAGCCCGGCGACGGTTCGATCGTTCAGCCCCAAGTTAAGCACCGTGTCCATCATACCGGGCATCGACGCGCGGGCGCCGCTTCGAACCGAAACCAACAGCGGATGTTCGGCTCCGCCGAACTGTTTGGCGGTGCGCCGTTGCAGTTCGGTCATTGCGATAGCAACCTGCTCCGGAAGGCCGCTCGGGAGGGAGCCGGACGAGTCGAAATACTGCAGGCAGGCCTGAGTCGTGATCGTGAAGCCGGTCGGAACCGGCAGTCCGGCCGAGGTCATCTCGGCGAGCCCGGCACCTTTGCCTCCGAGCAGGTCGAGCATCTGCGCGCTCCCCTCCTCGAAGAAATAGACGAATTTTCCCGGCTTAGAGCCGTTCGCGGAGATAGCGCTCGATTTGGTCGACTGCAACACGTTCTTGCTCCATTGAGTCTCGCTCGCGCACGGTCACATGGCCGTCGTCGAGAGTTTCGTAGTCAACGGTGATACAAAGCGGCGTCCCAATCTCGTCTTGACGCCGATACAACTGACCGATATTTCCCTCGTCGTACTGCGTCCGAAACATCGGCCGCAGCGCACGTTCGATCGAGCGGGCTTTCTCGACCAGCTCGGGTTTATTCCGTGCGAGCGAAAAGAACGCCGCCTGAACCGGTGCGATCTTGGGGTGAAACCGGAGCACGACGCGTTCCGTGCTCTTGCCGTTGGGATCGATGCTGCTCTCTTTTTCGTACGCGTCGATCAGCATTGTCAGGGTCGTTCGGTCCATCCCGGCCGAACTTTCGATCAGGATCGGCGTGTAATGCGCTTTGCTGACCTCATTGAAGAAGCGCAGATCCTTACCGGAGAGCTTCATATGCGCGTCAAGATCGTAGGTGCCGCGGTGAGCGATCGATTCTAGTTCCCCCCACCCCCATGGAAACAGGTACTCGACATCAATGCCGGCCTTCGCGTAATGCGGCCGTTCGTGATCGGGCAATTCGTAGAAACGCAATCGCCCGGACTTGACTCCATAATCGGAGTACCATTGTTTGCGCCTCGCGACCCAGTCTTGAAATATCTCGAGATCTCTTCCATCGTCGGGAACGAAATACTCAAGCTCTGCTTGTTCGAACTCGCGCTGACGAAAGGTGAAATTACCGGGGGTGATCTCGTTACGGAAGGACTTGCCGATCTGCGCGATGCCGAAGGGCGGCCGCTTACGCGCCGATTGATACACGTTTTTGAAATTGACGAAGATGCCCTGAGCGGTTTCGGGTCGCAGATAGGCGGTCGACGAAGTATCTTCGAGCGGGCCGATATTAGTCCGCAGCATTAGATTAAAGTTGCGCGGTTCGGTGAACGAACCTTTGCTCCCGCAATCGGGGCACTGTTCTTTGTTCTTGAGATGATCTTCACGAAAGCGATGTTTGCAGACTTTGCAATCGACCATCCGATCGTGAAATACGTCAATATGCCCCGAGGCTTTCCAGACCAGCGGATGCATGATGATCGACGAATCAAAGCCAACCACGTCGTCGCGCAGTTCGACGTTTTCGCGCCACCAAGCCGCTTTGACGTTGCGCTTGAGGATCGACCCCAGCGGCCCATAATCGTAGAACCCGCCGATACCGCCGTAAATGTCGCTCGAAGGGAAAATAAAACCGCGGCGCTTCGCCAGCGCCGTGATCTCATCCATCGTTACCGGCTGCTCCGGCGTCGCCGTTTCCATAGAGGAACGTTTAATTCGAGCGCGCCGAGAGCGTGCCTGCTTAGGTATTGCCGGCTCCAAATGATCTTCGAACGGACAGCTTCAACCACTGCCGGGGCAGCGAGATTAGGCTTGGCCGCGGATGCGGCGAGTGACAATCTCAGGGAGACTGCTGAAATATCGGAAGAGATTGCGCCAACTCGTTTCCGGGCGTAACCTCGGAACCGTGCCGCGAGACAAACGCAATTCCATTCTCTTGCAGGATGTTCGGAATCCAGCCCACCTCGCGTTCCGGCGGCGTGCCAAAGGCTAGAATCGGCTCGGCGCCCGCGATTTCGGCCTTGTAACGGACGCGATAATCCATTAATTGGCCGATTCCGTAGCGCATGCGGTTCACCGCGGCGGACTGGCGAGTGAGACTTTTCACCTCAATGAGTAAACGCCGGCCTCCGATGCGCGCAAGCAAGTCGACGTTGTTGTTGAAAAAGCATGTCCCGCCGCGAGCAGATATCGTCTCCATCAGGAGTTTCACTGTCGCTTGGTGATCGCCGCGCGCTCGCTCGTGCAGCGCGGCCGCTTCATAGCGGTCCGGCGGGAGATTGTCTTTTGGAACATACCCAGTTCCCGGCGGCACGACAAGCATTTCGCGAAACGCATCCATGGGTGCGCCCGTGGGCGCGAACACGCCTGAGTCCTGCAACTCCACGGGTTCAGGGATCGCTGAATACGCGTGTCCGGCAGCCAAAATAGAAAAATACCGCATCGGTTCCACATACCGAATCGAGCGTCCGCGCAGCATGATCGGTTCCGAGAGCCCGGTTTCGTAATAAAGGCCGGAATGGTCGCGAAGCGGCACCGGTCGCAGTCGCTGATAGTTGAGGATGTCGATCCAATAGTGTCCAGGCGTTGCCTCGTCTCGATACGGTTCGCTGAGGATGCCGTGACCGAAGTACGTACCGGCCTCGCCGACCGGCGCTTCGCGGACGGGACGCTGGTACAGGAAGCGTCGATCGCCGGCCTCTACCAAGGTCCGATTCACCACCGGTAGATATTGGGCTGGGAAATGATAGATCAATCCCTCTCGGTCCAAATAGCGATTCAAGTCGCGGGAGGCGTGCTGGGTCAAGATCAGCGGCATGACTTCGCTCGTTTATACTGCGACGCTCACGCGGCCTTGTTTCTTGCGGCACGTGGTGACGGGGAGTACGTGGTGCGCGGCGAAGAAACGACGCGATGCCGAATGCCAAACTGTCGCGAACTCATCAAGACCGCTTGGCGGCGCAAAAGGCGTTGCTCGAGCGAGGCGCCGCCCGGATCGTCGAGATATGTGCCAGCCTTAAAGACGTCCGGGCGGTTTACGCGTTTGGATCCTATGCGCGAGACGCGGTGCGCGTACGGAGCGACCTCGACGTACTGATCGTTCGCGACACGCCCCGACGCCGGACGGACCGCGATCTGGACATTCGACGTGCATTTGATGTGCGCGTCGGACTTGACATGCTGGTCATTACGCCGACAGAATACGCTGAACAGCTGCCGCCGCCCGCATTCGGACGTACGATGATAGCCGACGCGATTCGAATCGATGCTCTTAGCGACACTTGTCGCCGCGGACACCGGTGGCAAGAGAGACGAAAGCAGCCTTCGCGTCGCGACTCCTCGTGCCGCCGAAGGCGATGCCGCGTTTCAAGCTAGGCACCACGCCTTGCGTAGTGAACGCGCAGGTAGGCCCCGGTAATATGCCCCGACCATCAATGAGACGAATCGGCAATAGGCGCGCTTGTATCCGATCCCCAAATGCGCTAACCTCCGCGTTCAACTGAACGTATGGTTTCTGCATAAGCGAGTTGGACCGATCCCATCTCCCGAGTACCACTCCGTCCGCTAGGGCATACAAATGCGTCTTCGTTCCACGTAATTCAATAACGCAAATCGCAACGCAGGCGATCGGAAATGAACGATAGACCGGCGACTTGCCGACATCGTTTGCATAGGTAAAGGTCGAAAGGGTGCGCTGATTTGGTGAACCCCGTGATAATCCGATTGAAGCGGATGCGCTGGGCTGCGTCTCCCCAAGCAACAGGATGCTCACGAACGTCCATGACCGATTTCGATTCTGAGGGCCGAATTCGACATCAAACACCAGATCGAAATCGGATCCGAAATGCCCCCGGAGATAGACGGTGGCCTCACCATCCGTCGAGACTGCGTGCACACTTGCTCGACCGGCGGCCGGTGTCAGGAATATCGCGATCACAACCAGTGCGATATTGATCCGGCGCAGCAGCGCGAGAATCATGAAGTCGCGCGGTCTTCTGCTAAATACAAATCGTCGAGTTGCAGGCGCGGCAGATTCGCCGGGAAGATGCACATTTGAAGCGCCTCGACCGCGCGAGCGCGGGCGACGAGATACTCGAAATATTGGGCAAAAGTTTCTCCGCGACTCCGGCGTAGAATAACAATGACCGGACTCATTTCGCGCCAGCATATCAACGTCGCCGGCGCGTACAGCCGCAAAAAGGAATCGTCGAGCAACCCCTCGCTCAGCAAAAGCCCCAATTTGCATGTGCCAATCGAGGACGTAGAACTCTTTATGTACCGCACGATCGATGTACGCTTCGACGACCTTTCGGGCCTTCGCCCCACAGAGGCCACGGGAGGGGAACTTTCAACCTCACAAAACGAAGGAGCAGCATGGGACGCGAACTTCACGTTCACTCGCATCCGTCGGGCGTCGAGCACTGGAGACATCTCATTGAGATTGTCGCATTGGCTGTTGCCGCATTCTGGGGCCTGTATGTGTTCGTGTATCAAGAGCGCATCAAGCCTGCGAACGAACCGCCCGAATTCCAACCCGCTTTCACCGTGGAACACGCCACTCTGCGAGGTGGCGAGGAGTTGGTGAAAGTTGACATCTCCGCAAAGAATGCAGGCAGCGAACCGCTTTATGTCGGCGGCCTGATCGTGAATGCGTACGGAATCCGCTTCGGGAGTTCTCGGCATGTCCACCTCGACGCTCCGCGCAACGGTGACGCGGATTTCAGCAGCGCGCTGCTTCCGGCACACCCATCGCTGCTTTACTCAATGGCCCGTTCGTTTCAACCATTCGGAAATCCCAACAGTTTTATCAATTTGCAGCCCGCCACCGCATACCAAGGCTCTTTTGCATTTGCCGTACCCTCGGCCGCGTTCGAAGCGGTAAAGCTCGAATGGGTGATCTGCTTCTCGAAACTGACGAATCGAAGGTGGCCCGTCTCCTTGAAGCAACATCGCGACGGGTCGTTTTGGTTCGAAGACTCAGCGGCGAACACCGGGACGGGGCTTATCTGTTACGATGAGCGCGATGCGTACTATCCGCTGTGATCCGTAGCTACTGCAAACATGCGGCTAGGCCGTTACCCGGCGCGCCTTGGGTTGCGTTTCGGCGCGTAGCTGGCCGCAAGCAGTCGCACTAGTTGAAACGCTTCACTCCGGGGTAAGCTTCTCGCTGAACGTGATGTGGTTGCCGACCGGGTCGTAGACCGTCAGCTCACGCGTCCCCCACTCCTGTTCCTGAATACGTGGGTTCATTGCGCGCCCCTTCGACAAGCTCAGGGTGACAGAAACAAGCTCAGGATGACGGAAGATCAGGCTGTGACTTTGTGTGCCTTTGGTTGCGTTTCGGCGCGCAACTGCCCGCAGGCGGCGGCGATGTCGCGGCCCATGTTTTGGCGAACGGTAGTTGGAACTCCGGCCTTGTCGAGGATTCCCGCGAATGTCCAGATCTTTTCTTGGGCGGTTCCCGCAAACGGGCCGTCCGGAGTCGTATTGTACGGGATCAGGTTCACGTGATAAAGATGTCCGGCCATCAATCGCGCTAGCTGATGTGCGTGTTCACTGCCGTCATTGACGCCTTCGAGCATCACGTACTCAAAGAAAATCTTGCGATGAGTTTTCGCAATGTAGCGCTCGCAGGCGGCCATCAGATCGCCCGTTGAGAATTTGCGATTGACCGGCATGATCTTAGAGCGTACGTCGTCGTTCGGAGCGTGCAGCGAGATCGCCAGATTTACTTGCGCATGCTCCTCGCCAAACTGATCGATCCGATCGACCAGTCCGACGGTCGATATCGTAATGTGGCGATGACCCAAGCCGAAACCCTGGCCATCGTTCAGCAGTGCGATGGCATCCATCACGGACTCGTAATTGTGAAATGGTTCACCCATCCCCATGAACACAATGTTGGTGATCCGTTTGCCTTTTTGCGCCAGTTCGTGCGCGAAGTAACGCGCTTGGTCGAAGATTTCTGTCGGTTCGAGATTGCGCGTGAAGCCTGCTTGCCCGGTAGAACAGAATGCACATGCAAATGCGCAGCCGGCTTGACTCGAGATGCAAACGGTAGTCCGATCGCCGAAATGTTCCATCAACACAGCCTCGACTTCGGCACCATCGGAGAGGCGAAAGAGTCCTTTGCTGGTCTGCTTGTCATTGCTGCGTTGGATGACAACCGGAACCGCCGCGTTGAAGCCGAAATCGCTCTCGATCAACCGCGCCCGCAGCTCCTTGGGAAGCACGCTCACCTGCGCAACATCCTCGACGAACTCTTTTGCGGCGGCGCGATAGAGCTGCTTGAGCCGATACGGCTTCAGTTCGAAATGGGCAGCGAACGCCTGCGCGTCGGCAAAACCGGCACGCCGAACTTTTTCGTTAATCCAGAGGGAGTAGGCATCGCGAGTCACGGCGCAGAGTATACCATA
>JBDTCU010000113.1:0-3752 GCA_039923415.1 Vulcanimicrobiaceae bacterium | reverse complement strand
GTTGTTTCTCATTTGTAGGCGTATGCTTTCCGGTAGGGCGATTTTGCTTGCTATGCGCATGCTTGGCGTAAAGGCGCCTTGCGCGGGGATGAGCAGCACCGCCGGTGCTGTGCCGTTCGACATGTCTACGGCTTGACCGACGATCCATCCGCGATCGTTAATATCGCCGGCGTAGACGATGTAGAGCTGCGAGTTAGAAACCAGAAGGTTCAGATCGGTCATCGTTCCATGTTGCGAAATGAAGCCGCGACAGTTAAAGTTCACATCGCACGAATAACCAGTGACCTGGTTCCGTATGTTCAAGCCAAGGGCCTCACTGGTGAGATCTCCCGGCAAGGTGCCGAGGTCAGTCATCGCACCGTGGCGCCAGAAGAAGGCGTGATAGGCCGTGTTTCCGGGCAGGCCTGATTGTCCGATAACGTCGCCGTTATCGTTGACTGCCGTACCGATGTTTGAAAGTGTTCCTCCTAACGTGCCGAGATCGACAGGAGTGCCGTCCGGCCGCCACTTGAGTGCGTGGTTCGTACCGAAACCGTTGTTATTCGGTGGCCCGCAATCGCCGGACGCACCCGCTGCGGCGCCGTTGTTGTTGATTGAGACGGCCTGCGAGATGGCGTCACCGTTCTCCGGTGCTAACTCACGTGGCCGCCCGTTGGCGTTCCAGATCGTGGCATAGTAATCGAGTACCTGCGGCGCTCCACAGGCCGCATCATGCGTAGCCGTCTCGGCAAAGCCGGCGATGTTGCCAGAATCATTGGCGCCGGCGGCAAAGGAGTTGTTACCTCCAAGCGTCGGAAGGGGGGTTAATGTGTAGTTCTTCCATTCGAATCCCGCGCACAAATTCGGCGATCCGAATCCGCAGAAGTGTTCGTTAAGCGGATCGGTTTGCGCGAGATCGGAAATACCGACGAGTTCTCCGCGCGTGTTCTTTACCGGCCATCCCACGCCGCTATTGGGGCCGCCGAGCGTTCCGAGGTCGACCGCGTGCCCGCCGATCCAGAGTGTAGCGTGAAGGTTCGTGCCGGCGCCCGGTTTGGAGAGTCCGGACGCCCAACCGGCGTTGTTGATGCTGTTGCCCGCGCCCGCACTGCCCCCGAGCGTCCCGAGGTTGACGACGTAATAGTGGGTCACGTTTTGTGGCGCAATGTCTTGTGTTTGTTGGATGTTCAAGTTGGACTGTGCATCTTTTGGTGCAGTTGGCGGGGGCGGTGCAAAACCTCCCGTCGGCGAGTTCCCCCCGCCGCCGCATCCAATGAGTAAGGCTGCCGACACGCATGCACACGCAGCGTATCCAGTCAAACGCGAAATCATAGTTATGTGCTCCCTTCGTGCCTTATCGATTCCACCGAACAACGCTTAAAATCGAGCGATAGCTGGCGGGTACATGCAGCATTGCGGGGGTAGGGCAAGCCTTCCCGAGTGGCAGTTTTTTTCGAGATTAAAAAGACGCTGGCACCCGCGTCGTCACAGGCGCCCGAGGCAAACCGTTCCCAACCCTATGAACAGCTTGGAGCGGCATCTCCGCCGCCTGCTACGGCAACGCCATGACGGCTCCGAGTGCTCGACCATACTAGCCGGCTGGCTGCTTTGCGCCTACCGAGCCCACAGCGCCAGCGATGCATTGGATCTCGCGCTGGCTGAAGCACTACGCGGATGCAGTCCGAAGCGTCGAACCATCATCACAAACGTGCTTCGCAACCGAGAGCGAGGCGAACTCAGCGACCGGAGCTACTATCGCGCGAAGAAAGAAGCCGTCGAAAGGCTCAGTGAGGTTGTGTGCAATCGCATAATCAAAGCGAAGAGCGCCCCGATGAAACGCGCAACCGAATCGATGCCGATCGCCCTCCCGATGGTCGATCGTCTCGTTCCAGAAACGATTTCGCCTGACCGCTTTCGCGGACCGGATCGCGGGCGTGCGCTCTCAGCAGCCGCTCTTTCCGCCGAAATGTCCGGTGAGCAGGAGAGGGCCGACGCGCTTATCTCGCAAGCCGGTGACAACGTCCGCGATCAATTCGATCGCCGTGACCTTTCCTGCGCGTTTGAGGTCGCGCAGAATAGATTTTTCATCTCGCGCTGCCGGGGCGATCTGCACGGTATGCGCGTCGGCGTCCGAAGCATGGCGCGCTTATGCGATCGCTTGAGCGCGGCAGCGCGCGTGAAGTTTGCTCTCGATTGTAGTGAGGTGTGCCTGTACGAAGGACGCTTGCTGGATGCCCGCTCGGAACTCGATTTTGCGCTGCTGGGCATCTCGTCCGGCGAGGGCACGCTGCTTCGATCGATTACGCTCGTACGGCAGGCGCAGATCGCTCTGGCCCGTCGTGATTTCAAGGTCGCGGAAGAGACAGCCGAAGCGGCAACGCAAATGGCGAATGCGCATGCCGATATTCGCGTATATGCTACGGAGGTGTTGGGCCGGTCATCGCTCCATAGCGGAAGTCGTTGGTCCAGCAACGGCCTGGAGGAATGTCAGAGCGCCTTTCACGCGCTGAACGTTCGGACCGTTCTTGCCCGGCATCAACTCAAACGCGGGAACCTCGACGCGGCCTGCGAAATGGCGAAGGATTCCTACGATGATGCCATGCAACTTCGTTATTGGAACCTTGCAAGCCGCTCGGCATCAACGCTTGCAATGTGCCTGCCGTCGACCGAGAGCCGCGCGTGGGTAGCGCAAGCATTGCGTTTGTATTTAATTTCCGCGCAGCCGAATGCGTACCTCGGCGACGACCTCTTCGACGTGGATCCGAGTAACTCGCAGCGATTACGCTCGTATTTGTATTCGGAAGAAGCCGTAGCGTTGATGGGCACCATTTACCTCGCGCGATGTCCAGACTCAGTATTGGAACTGGGGACGGACTCGCTGCTCGCGCGCATAACGCTCTTTATCCTGCGCGGCACCCTAGATCCGCAGAACGCGCCCTCGTGCGATCTTTTCACAGCAGCGGCGAAGCAATGCTCGCGGCAATCGATCGGTTTGCAAGAAATGGACCGCGAGATCCGCCGACTAAGCCGCTTGCTGCGCACGCTATCGATCCTCTTTCCGTTTCAGCAGCGAGACGATGTCATCGCCGCGAATCGACGTCAGACACACCGCGCGCTTCACGCTGTGCGACGATCGAGTGCACGGCACCACTGGATGGCCCTCCGCAGCTCATAGTGGTGCTCCCCCGAATGTTTTCAGCTCGGGGCGACCGTCGCTTACCGCGATCACGGCTTTACACGTCGTTGCAGCGCGGTGGCGACCTCATCTTCCGAATAGCCGCGATGGGCGAGCGTGGTGAAGAAATGCGCTACTGCTTCGCGCAACATCCGGGCGCGCGTCCGCTTGTCGCTCGCGGGGGCGTGCGGAGCGACGTGGGTGCCGCGTCGGCCATCGCCCGTGAGCCAACCTTCTTCTTGAAGTTCGGCGTACGACCGGGCCACCGTATTGGGAGCAACGCCGAGATCACCCGCGAGCTGTCGTACCGTCGGCAGAGCATCACCCGCGCGCAGCTCCCCGCGCTCGATGAAACCGCGCAACTGATCCATGATCTGCTGGAAAGGTGCGGCTTCCAGATCAGGATCAACCGCGAGAAAAAGTTCATTCACAAGAGGCAGAGCGCGCCAAGCATGCCAGGCGATGCGTATACCACACCGACCAGACCACAAGCGCCGCCCAGACGATCAGCGACACAAGATGGAAGATGCGTTGCACCGGCGTCACGACAGGCAACCCGGCGTTCACAAAGCTTATGAACACATAGATGCTGCCGACT
>JBDTCU010000112.1:0-3385 GCA_039923415.1 Vulcanimicrobiaceae bacterium | reverse complement strand
TCGATGTGAACGTTGACTATATTGGACTGGTTTCACCGAATGCGTTCGTCGTGGGGTACGGTTTGGACTATCAGGAGAAATATCGCAATCTGCCGTACCTGGCGCAACTCCATTCCTGGGTATTTTCAGAGTAAGGTTGAAGTAAAACATCATCGTGGGTAAACATCTTCGCTCCATCGTTCTCATCGTTCTGGCGGTTATCGCCGTCATGGTCATCGTCGAGAAGTACGTCCTGCCTAAAGACGTCTCGACAAAATTGGCCTACAGCGACTTTTATAAGAGACTCGAAGCCGGCAATGTCCAGACGTTCACCGCGGTCGGCAAAGACGTCAACGGCGAGTTGACCAACAAGGACAAGTACACGGTCAGCGTACCGGCGACCGACACCGCTTTCGTGAAAGACGTGACCCGTCACGTCCGGGGAGCGGTGAACTTCGAGCAAGCCGGAAACGGTTCGCTGTTCTCGGGATTGTTCAGTTTGCTTCCGTTCATCGTGATGGGCGCATTCTTGATTTTCATTTTACGGCAAGCGCAGAGCGGGGGAAGTCAGGCGATGTCATTTGGCCGTTCCCGCGCTAAGATGCTCTCGGAGAATCGACCCAAGGTCACCTTCGCCGATGTCGCCGGCGTCGAAGAGGCCAAAGAAGAGCTTGGTGAAGTCGTCGAGTTTCTGAAGTACCCGAAAAAATTTCAAGCTCTGGGCGCACGGATTCCCAAGGGCGTCCTGTTGCTTGGGCCTCCGGGTTCCGGCAAGACGCTGCTGGCGCGCGCAATCGCCGGCGAGGCCGGCGTCCCATTCTTTTCGATCTCGGGCTCGGATTTTGTCGAAATGTTTGTCGGTGTCGGCGCATCGCGCGTTCGAGACCTGTTCGATCAAGCCAAGAAGTCCTCGCCCTGCATCATCTTCATCGACGAAATCGATGCGGTCGGCCGTCAGCGCGGCGCCGGTTTGGGCGGCGGGCACGACGAACGCGAGCAGACGCTCAACCAATTGCTGGTCGAGATGGACGGATTCGAACAGAACACCGGGGTTATTTTAATCGCCGCTACCAATCGGCCGGACGTGCTCGATCCGGCGCTGCTGCGGCCCGGCCGGTTCGATCGGCAGATCATCGTCGATCGCGCCGATATTAAGGGTCGTCAGGCGATATTGGGCGTGCATGCCAAGAACAAGCCGCTCGGCAAGGAAGTCTCGCTGGAAACGCTGGCGCGGCGCACTCCGGGGTTCTCGGGCGCCGACCTTGAGAATTTGCTGAATGAAGCAGCACTGCTCGCGGCGCGTCGCGATAAAACGGTTATCGGCATGCACGATTGCGAAGAGGCGATCGACCGCGTGGTCGCCGGTCCTGAGCGCAAATCGCTGGTAATGTCTCAGAAAGAGAAAGAGAACACTGCGTATCACGAGTCCGGACACGCGATTATCGGTGGGCTTTTGCCGAATCACGATCCCGTTCACAAGGTTACGATCATTCCGCGCGGCATGGCGCTCGGGATCACCTGGTCGTTGCCCGAAGATGATCGGCACAGTGTTACAAAAGAAGAACTGCTCTCGCAGATCACGATGGCGTTGGGCGGACGGCTCTCCGAAGAGATCAAGTTTGGCGACGTTACGACCGGTGCCAGCAACGATTTCGAAAAAGCCACCGCACTGGCGCGCCGCATGGTCACTCAATACGGAATGTCCGACCAACTCGGGCCGATTCAATACGGCCGGGGCAATCACCAGGTCTTTTTGGGTCGGGATTTCGGTGACGAACGCAATTACTCGGAAGAAGTGGCCAGCAAAATTGACGCCGAGGTTCGCCGGATCATCGACGAATGCTACGAGCGCGGACGCACGATCCTGACCACCAATTGGAATAAAGTCGAGCGCATGGTGGAATCGCTGCTGGAGTTTGAAACGGTCGATACCGAAGAGCTTGGCTCGATTCTAGCGGATCGTCCCTACGTCCGCCCGCATGATGAGAGTTCCCCGCCGGCCGTCGTTACCGGAACTCCGGAGGACGGTAAGCGAGCCGATCAACCCAAGCGACTTCCGCCGAATATCACCCCGGAACCCGCATGATCAAAACGGCGGCAGCGATATGCATCAGCATATCGCTGCTTTGCTATGGGCTGGCGCAAGCGTACACGTTACGCGCCGACACATCGGTTCCGAATGCTGCAATTGAATTGTGGTTTCGTGCGCCGGGTGCCGGCTTTGAGAATGGAACACCGGGGATCGCGCGGTTGGCGGCAACCACCATTGCCGCATCCCGGTCGCAAGGTGCGCTCTCGCTTGCCGATATAATCAAGGGAGTCGGAGGGCGCCTCTCGATCGATGTCTATCCGGATATCGCGTCGATCAGCGCCTTGGTTCCCGCCGATGACGCGCCGCAGGTTTTAGGGGCGATGACCAGGGCGTATTTCTCCCCGCTGGTCAGCGCAGACGGCTTGAAAGCCGCCCAGCGCGATCTTGCGGTCGCAATCGCTCAGCAGCAGTTCAACAGCGACGGAATGCTCCACGATCTGCTGCTTGCGCAGCTGTTTGCAAGCGGACCGCAGCACTATCCGGTATTGCCGGTTTCGATCGCTCCGCTCGTGAAACTCGGAGTGCCGGAGGTCACAGCTTTCGCGAGCCGCGCATTTCGGGCACAGAACGCAGTCGTGAGTTTAGCCGGAAATCTCAGTCATGCCGTAATGCGCGCGGCCTTCGCCGGCCGGATCGGCGATCCGATCGACCCGCCGTTGGATTCAACGCTCGCGGCAGCCGCGGCGTCGACGACGGCAGTCGGATACGATCCCGGCGTTGGATTGGCGTGGCCCGGGCCGGCAATTCGCGATACGCGCGCGACGACCGCGCTCGATTTTATCGCCGACTATCTCTTTCGCGGCGAGAGTGGGGTTGTCGCGCGCCAAGTCGACGATCTCACCCCCGATGTCTATCTCAACGGTCAGTTCATTACCCTCCACAATCCGGGAGCAATGCTCGTAACGATCTCCGGCAAGGGCTACGATTCGGTCCGCCAAAGCGTCTTGGGCGAACTTCTCAGATTGCAGCAACCGCTGGACGCGGCGGTTTTTTCCGCCGCTCGCAATGCATTTGAATACCACATCTTGAGCGATACTCAAACGATCCTGAGTCAAGCCGACAATGCCGGCTGGTACACGGTCGAAGGGAACCCCGACTACGCTCCGGGCGGTCCCGGCGGCGGGTACTTACAGGCGGCGGAATCGTTGGATCCGCAGTTTGTCGCCGAAGTCGCACGCAAATACCTCTCCACTCCGACCGTCGTTGAATTGGTGCCGCGATCAAAGTGAGAAATTCGATCTGCGTCCTTAGCTTGCTGGCGGCGCTCTCGCTCGCGGGCGCGCCCGTTCAAGCGGCCGCTATCGTTGCGCCCCC
>JBDTCU010000111.1:0-8385 GCA_039923415.1 Vulcanimicrobiaceae bacterium | reverse complement strand
CCTTCGCCCCCACCAACCACGCCTACGACCGCCGCGACATTCCCCTGCGACTGCAGCGATTTAAACCAAGTAAGGGAGGGATAGTCATAAACGATGACGTTTGGATCGGCTCAAATTGCGTGTTGCTCGATGGTGCGGTCCTCCGTCGGGGAACGATCATCGCCGCAAACTCCGTAGTTCGTGGAGAAACCGAACCTTACGGCATATACGCGGGTTCGCCGGCAAAACTCATTCGGCACCGGCCGTAACGAGTGATGAAGCTAAGCCTGCCGGCGCCGGATTTTCGAAGCTACCTAAGACGGCAGTTCGATGCCGCCTTTCCGGACAATGTTGCGGACGATCTCGACGCGGCGATCTCCGAGGCACTGCTCCGGACGAGCGTCTGCTTTTCGAAAGTAGCGCTAAGGGGGTATAGTATCGATGGAGAGGCCTATTTAAACCATCTCCATGGCGATCAGATGGCCGTATTCTTGTACTATTTATCAAACGCCGCGCATCACAACGACGACCGGTCATTGGCCCAGAAGGCCATGTTGCTCAACAAGTCACACAATGGAATCGTTATTACATACGACACCACACTTCCCGATCATATGTTGCTGATTCACACCGTCGGTACCACGTTAGGGAAGGGAACCTATGGTGATTATTTTGTTGCTACTCAAAATGTTACCGTCGGGTCGCATCGCGGCGAAGCGCCAGTGTTTGGCGAGGGGGTAATCCTCTATCCCGGCTCGATGGTGGCCGGGCGCTGCAAGTTTGGCGATCGGACCCGTGTCGCCGCCGGATCGGTTGTCTTGGACATGGAATGTGCGTCCGGCAGCCTGCTGTCCGGCGCGCACCCAGGTGTAACGGTAAAACACTCTACGCGCATAACCCTCAACGATTACTTCACGCCTACCGACTAGCCTTGGTTTCCTAGTACGGCTTCCGCCTTCTGAGGAGACGGCCGCCGAATGAGAAAGAAATCCTTAACGCCCTGAACCACGCGATCGCGTGATTCAACACTCATCTCCGAATGCAGCGGCAGCGACAGAATCTCTGCGCCGACGCGGTCGGTGACCGAGAGATCGCCCTTGCGGCAATCCTTGAACAAGCTGAACCAGTGGCCGGGCTGCCAATGGATACCTGTATCGATACTGCGCTCGCGTAAGAATGCGCGCAGGTCCTCGCGGCAATCCGCGGGGACGCGGATGTAATAGAGGAACGGTGTAATTCCGACAAAGTCCGTTTTGGGAGTACGGACCTCGGGAATCGGCGCCAACTCGCCGTTGTAGAATAGTCCGGCTTCACGCCGGCTCTTCGATATGAGATCGAGCTTTGAGAGTTGCGCCAGGCCGATCGCCGCATGCAGATTGGACATATGGTAACGATATCCTAAATATTTAACGTCATAGGTCCATGCGCGCTGGTTTTGATACATGACCTCGGCCGGCTGCCCCATGCCGACCAGACGCATCTCCCGAACTCGCTGAAAATCGTTTTTATTCGTAAGGACCAGCGCGCCGCCGTCTATGCACGTCACCGTCTTCACCGGATCGAAGCTGAACATGGTGATATCGGAAAACGAGCCTACTTTCTTACCCTTATATTCCGAACCTAACGCATGGGCTGCGTCATGAATCACGCGGAGACCATACTTTGCCGCAAAAGCAGCCACGGCGTCGTGGTCGCAAAGAACACAATCGTAATCCATGACGATCACTGCTTTGGTTTTATCCGATACGAGCTCTGCTGCTTTAGCAAGATCGATGCACAGCGTATCGTCGTCTATGTCGCAGAAAACCGGTTTAGCGCCAACGGCTAGGATCGCCTGGAAGTCTGCAACGTTATTAAAAGATGGCGTGATGACTTCGTCGCCTGGGCCGACGCCGGCAATAATGAGCCCAAGGTGAAGCGCGGCATGACCCGTGCTGACAGCCGCCACGTAGCGGTCCGGCGCGTCGATAACGGATTTTAGCGCCTCTTCAAAACGCCCGACGTAACTTCCCATGCCGAGCCAGCCCATTTCGAGAGCCTCGACGGCTGCGTTAATCTCGTCTTTGGTTATGAGCGGTTTAAATACCGGTATTTCTTGCGGCACTAAGCTTTCGTTTGAACTCACTACCTCATTTCCTTTCCATGCAAAAACCTTAGTGAAAGCTCAGTTGCGCTCTTCAGAGTCGGCACGTCAATGCCAGGTCTTCCATGGGGCTTGGCCGCTCGTCCATAAGGCCTCGAGCTGATTTCGGTCGCGCAAAGTATCGACAGGGTGCCAGAATCCGCTGTGGCGGAAAGCGCCGAGTTGAGATTCTGCTGCAAGTCTCTCTAAAGGCGCAGATTCCAGCGGCATATCGTCCCCGGAAATGTACTCCAATATCCCGGGTTCAAAAACAAAGAAGCCGCCATTTATCCAACTATCGTCGCCGAGCGGTTTCTCGCGAAAGTCCATCACGGTGCCGTCCTGGAGTCGCAGCGCTCCGAATCTGCCTGGCGGCTGAACGGCAGTCATCGTCGCTAAACGCCCTGCGTTCCGATGAAATGCGACGCTTGCCGCGATATCGATATTTGCCACACCATCTCCATAGGTGCAGAGAAACGGCGCATTCCCAATGTAGCCGGCTACCCGTTTGATTCGGCCGCCGGTCATGGTTGCCTCACCGGTATCGACCAGCGTCACGCTCCAAGGCTCGGTTTCGCTGCGATGAATCGTGACCGCCCCGTTCACAAGATCGAAGGTAACGTCGGAAGTATGCAGATGATAGTTCGCAAAGTACTCTTTAATGACGTAGCCCTTGTATCCCAGACAAATGACGAACTCGTTGTAGCCGAACGAGGAGTACTGCTTCATAATGTGCCACAAAAGCGGCCGGCCGCCGATTTCGACCATCGGCTTGGGCTTGATTGCCGTCTCCTCGCTTAACCTTGTACCGAGACCGCCGGCCAAAAGTACAACCTTCATTCAGAAGCCGTACCGACCGAAACTAAAATCATGAGTTGCTCCAAGGCTTGTTTTCCCATTCCTTCGACTATATCGGCAACTCGAACCCCCAAATGAACGACCTCCGGCCCGGGGTTACCATCATCCTGACCTCGTATAACTACGCTCGGTTCTTACCTCGCGCCATCGCGAGCGCCCAATCCCAAGTCATCGACAACCTTGAAATCCTGATTCTAGACAATGCCTCGACAGACAATTCGTGGGCGCTTATCGAGAATGCCGCAGCGAAAGACTCGCGGATCGTCGCAGTGCGAAACGAAGCAAACCTTGGCATGGTCGGCAATCACGCTCGCGGCTTGGAGCTTGCGCGCGGGACCCGTGTCCTGTTTCTGTCCGCCGACGACTATCTGCTTCCCGGCCACATCGCTCGCGTCTTGGCTATCCACGCCGAGCATCCCGAAATCGATGCCGTCTTCAGCACTTACGCGCAGGTCGATGAACACGACCGTTTCATCCGTTTCATGGGTCATGCCGGTCACCTGCGCGGTTCGTATTCCGGCGGACGCAACGAGTTCGCGGGACTCCTGACGCACGACTGTTATATGTGCCTGCCGACCACGTTGCTGGACCGAGCCGAGCTGCTGGCGGGGGGTGGATTCGATCCTGAAATTCGCGCCTCCGATTACGAACTCTACGTCCGAATGGCGCGTGCCGGTCGACGCTTTGCCTTTCTAGCGCAACCGGGCGTCGCCGTCCGAATCCACGCGGGTGCCGCCAGCGGCGAAGATCAGTACGTAGCAAGCGGGATGCAGCTGCTCGAGCACTTGCACATTCTTGAGCGGCATCTCGTATCCGCGGTTGCTCCCCAGATCGCCGGGCACGAAAACGGTATTGCGCAGCTGCTCACTGCAAAGATCAACAACTTACGCGCCTATCCCCAGATTGCTGCAAGCATCATGCCGCAGGCCCAGCCGCGTATCGATGCAGCAGTGCTGCAGTTGAACTCTGTAGCATCGGCAGTTTCGGCTCGTCTTCCCGCCTCGCAGCCCGTCATAAGCGTCATCCTTCACTGCTCAGACGATCTGAGCGGCGATATTGGCGCGATCTCAATGTTGTCGGAGCAGACCTATAAGAACCACGAGGTAGTCATTGTTGCGGACTCTAGCGTCGAACTCGGCCCGGTACTGCTCGATCGCGCACGCTCTCTAAGAACGAAGTATATACGCCATACCTCGCCGCAATCATCGGCAGCGGCGTTCAACGATGCGCTGCGTTTAGCAAGCGGTGAGATCATCACGTATCTACAAGCTGGAGTCACCTGGCCCGCTAATCACCTCGAGCAGCTCGCTTCACATTTTTGCGAACAGCCGATGGACGCGGCAATCGCCAGGGCCGATCTCGTAGCGGTTCGCAACGCGTCTCGTGACGCCTCGCGCGAAATCGCGCGTTTCGAAAACTTCTACGGGGGCGGGGTGGCGGCCGGCTCGGCGAAGTTCGGCGAGGCCGTGCCGCTGCCGACGCTTGCCCACCGTCGATGCACTGTCGATCGCTTAGGACCTTTCAACGAAACACTACGGCATTTGAGCGGTTTCGAGTTCGCGCTGCGCCTCTTTAGCGGCGGCCCCATCAGCTCGTATCAAGGCGCTCCGATGGTCATCCAGCACGATCTTGACACTACTATTCCTGCAGTCGCTGACCCCAACGGGTATCTCGCAGAGCTGCAGGCGATCTATAAGGCGTACCCTTCTGACGTTGCGACAGCGCAAATGCGCGAGAAACACCTGCAACGTTTGCATGGGCTGCTCAATCGCGCATCAAGCGGAGATATCGCGGCGAGGTTCGATTTCGTCCGCGCGGCACGTGGTACCGTGGATTGCGCATCCGAGGTCCAAAGGGAAACGCGCGGCCGTCCGCGCGTGCTGGTGATCGACGATCGCGTTCCCTACCCGGAACTCGGCCGCGGATACCCGCGTGCTATGGATCTGCTTAACGAACTGCGGAATAGCGGCGCGCACGTGCGATTTTATCCGCTGCAATTTCCCTTCGACGAAGATTCGCACAGCGCCATCCCCCAGGGGGTCGAGATTCTCTATGGCCGAGGCGAGGCGCTGCTGGGCGCGACACTTGAAGATATGCTTCCGGAGACCGATATTGTATGGGTTAGCCGGCCGCACAACATGGCGGCGGTGCGCCGCGCTCTGGGAGATATTTCGCCAACACGCTCGTGGGCGCTTGTGTACGACGCGGAAGCGGTGTATGCGCAGCGCGAGATCGTGAAGGCAGCACTCGCCGGGTCGCCGCTGGACCTAACCGCCCAGGCGACCGCGATCGTCCGCGAACTCCAGTTGACGGATGGTGCCGATCTGGTCGTAAGCGTCTGTGCCGCCGAACGCGACCTCATCGCGCAGCGCTTCAGCGGACCAATTGAAGTCCTTTCATTTTCTCTGGAAGCCGCGCCGACTGAAGCAAGCTTTGAGGATCGCTCCGGACTCCTCTTTGTCGGCGCGATCGAAGCCCAGAGCCCGAACGAAGATGCACTCCGTTGGTTTGTCGATGAAGTCATGCGTCCGCAAGGAGTGCAGGCCGTTTGGCAAGTCAGACACGCGGGCGTAATGACCTCATCCGCCCTACGCGAAGCCCCCCGGGAACACGTGCACTTCCTGGGCATGGTACCGAATTTGCGCGAAGTCTATAATGCTGCGCGGATATTTATTGCGCCTACCCGTTTTGCCGCCGGACTTCCGCAAAAGATCTACGAGGCGGCGGCCAACGGTTTGCCGATCGTTGCCTCTCCACTACTCGCCCAACAACTCGGTTGGCAACACGAACGGGAACTGCTGGTTGCCGGCAGCCCCGTCGAATGGATCTCCCAGATCACCCGGCTCAATTCGGACGCCTCGCTGTGGCACGCATTGCGGAGCTCGGCGCTTAAGGCAATCGAGCGCGAGGTGAGCCCCACGGTCTTTCGCGACCGCGTGAAAGGCGTACTGACTATAGCAAAAAACGCGCGTAGCGGGGTCTCGCGCTCTTAAAGAAGAACTGCGCTTCCCAAGCATATGGCATCTTATTACCGGTACTTTGGTCTGGAGCGCGATCCGTTTCTGGACACTGCTGATCCGTATTTTTACTGCGAGCTGGGTGCGCTTCGCAAATCGAAGGAACGCCTTACCGCCGGGGTGGAGCAAGCACGAGGACTGACCGTCGTCCTCGGTCAGCCCGGCACCGGAAAAACCTCGCTCTGCGGTGCGCTCGAACAAGAGCTCCTGCAAGAAGACAAGGTCGTGCTCGGCAAGATTCTCGATCCGAGCTTCGCCACCGAAGTGGAGTTTCTGATTGCCGTCGGCCGGGTCTTCGGCCTATCCCTCCCGCCGCGCTCGAGCGCGGCGCTGAAAAATGCGCTAAAGAATTTCTTTTTTGAGACGACCATTCTCGAGAATCGCACGTTGGTGCTGATCGTCGATGAAGCCCAGAATCTGAGCGATGAGAACCTCGAAGCGCTCCGTCTGCTGCTCAATTATCACGTCCCTCAGAAAAAGTTATTGAACATTTTACTGTTCGGGCAAAGCGAACTGGAGGCCCGAATCGCCGCGCGGCACAATCTGGCGGATCGGGTCGACTCTTGGATTCGGCTGGACAAGTTGGATGAAACGATGGCCGGTGCGATTCTGGACTTTCGGCTCTCGCGCGCGGGCCTCACCCCGGGGCGCCAGGTCTTCTCCGTGCCCGCCAAAGAGCTGCTGCTCGCTTCGATCGATGGACTAGCGCGCCGGTTGACGATGCTCTCGCATCTTGCGATGGAAGAGGCCGCCGATCGCGCCAGCACCTTGGTGACCGAAGATCACGTGCGCAGTGCGCTCCTGGCGCGCGGCATTGCGCCCCCTCGACGTGCGATTGTTACAAACGACGAAGTGCAATCTAACGGCCTCGAGCGGCGCCCGGATCTGTTCGCACGGCTTTTTGCGCCGCGTGCGCTAAAATAGACGTCGTGAAACACGAGCCGGAGTTCAGCGAAAGTGCGGATATGCGGCTGCTCGAACTACAACGCGCCGCGCTCGGAGTCGCTCCCGCGACTCGCACCAGTTGGGATTCTCGAGCGGTTTTAGAAGGCGGACCGATCCCGGAGCCGGATCCTGTTCCGGGAGCCTCCGGCCCGATGCTCTCGGTGCAAGCCTCCGCCTCACCGCGGGACGGCGTCATTCCCGGGGCGGTCGTTACCCTCTCGCTGAGCATTGCCAATGAAGGCGCGACACCTGCACTAGGTATCCGAGCAGCCGTTCCTTTACCGGGTGGGGCTGCCTATCGAAACGGTTCCTTCGTACGCGACGGCCGCGCGATGTTCGATGATGAAGCCGACGATTTTTTTGGGAATGGTTTGCTTATGCCGATCCTCGCACCACAATCCCGAGCTACATTCGTCTGGAAAATCGGTGTACGGGTAGGCAACAAGCCACTCGTTTTAATGCCTCTCATTACCGCCGTTGGCGCTGCGATTATCGGCGCACGTCCGATCGTCGTCGGTCGCAAAGATGGCACACAGACTGCCTTCGGCTCGCAACTCCCGAAATACGACGCAGCAATCTATACACCCGAGATCTCGCTGGCAGATGAGCGGCCGTTCTACGAACTCGACGACGAAGAAAGCCTCGTCCACGAAGCGGTCGACGCGGCGCTCTCGCCGATCGCCCAGATGCCTCAGCCGGTTCCCGACGAGCCGATCCCCGAAGAACCGGCGCCTGTGCCGGAGTCTCCCGGCGAGCCTACGCTGCCCGAACCAATGGCCGTAGCGGTTGTCTTGCTCGGATCGTTCGACCGGCCGACACTGGCGTTTTTCGAACGAGTCTTCGGGAGCGGCAAATCCCCCTCGCTATTGCAGCACTTCCTGTTCGCTGGAGCACTCGCGTGCACTCGTGCGCCGCGTGACGCGGCGTTTCTGACACTCAAGGTCCATCAAGACGCTCAAGCTGCCCACCTGCACCGCGCGGTACTCCATGAAAAGCTCGGCAAGAAGGCGCCGTTAACCGACTACGCCGGCGAGCTGATGGCCGAACTTGCGAAGGTAGTGCCGGCGCCGATTGAGGCCTTGCCGCGGGCCCGCATCGCCGATGCGATCGGGTTACGGGCGGAACTCACCGATTCAATGTTGGCCGTGGTCGCCAAGATTAGCGCCGAATCTGAACGCTGGGATTTCGTCCGCGCTCGACAGCTGACGTTGGCACTTCAGGCACAAGGGGTAACCGACGATATCGATAGCGAGCATAGCGAGGAAATCAGGGCAGCGCTACGTTTTTACGCCCAGACGGCAATGACTATGCTGCAGAAGTTTTTTGTTCGTGCGCGACTCGATCGCACTACCGTCGCGCTGCAGGGGAGCGATCCGATCCTCGATGCTGCCGCAGTAAAGGTGTTGACCGCGTTCGCCGCGGTCTTGAGTTCCTAATTCAGCGTGTCGAGACTACCGAGTCGCG